>JACMPN010000538.1 GCA_014377495.1 Candidatus Sericytochromatia bacterium | reverse complement strand
GGACCGGGGCCGGCGTCACGTCTAGTCTGGACGTGGGCCGGCCCCGGTGAGAGGTATACCCGTCTGGGCGTTAGATGCCGACGGCGGCACTCGGCTTGGCGACTTCGGCGACCTTGACGAGCATGGCCCGCAGGGTCTCGGTCATGGCCTTCTCGCTGGTCAGCGAGCTGATCGCATTGCCGATGCCCAAGCCCTTGACGCCGGTCTCGACGAAGGTGGCGATATTGTCGAGGGTGATGCCGCCGGCGAGGATCACGGGGATCTCGACGATGCCGACGACTGCTTTGGCGATGCCCATGGCCTGCTCGACGAAGCCCGGGAGGACTTCGAGTTGCAGGAAGTGGACGCCGATGGCCTGGAGCTGGGTGGCCAGGTCGAGCTGCTCTTTGACGGTCAGCTTGCCGGGGATGGTGACGGAGATCTTCACGCCGCTGGGCAGCCCGGCGACGATTTCACGGGCCTGGTTGAGGACGGTCTCGGCCGAGATCGTGCCACCGGCGGCGTAAAGAGCGTCGAAGTTGCCGAGCTCGACGACATCGGCGCCGAGCAGGGCGGCTTCAATGAGGACGGCAGGCGTCAGGCCCGAGGCGAAGACGGCCAGGGGGCTGTTGTCCTTGACCCAGCGGATGATCTCAGCATCGGCAGCCACGTCAACGGCATGGGCGCCGGCTTCGGCGGCAGCGACGACGACGGGGATGACCTTGCTCAGGTCATGGTTGGCCAAACCGCTGATCACCTTGACAAAGGGACGGGACAGGTTCAAAAAGCCAAACTTCGTCACGCTAGAGCTCCTTAACTAAATGGTCGTGTCGCATGCGTCGGAGATTGCGCCGAACCTCCCGGTGCCTGCCTTCGCTGGTCCCGGTGTCAGGTTAACCCCTCGACTGCATTCGTTATAGTTAGATTAACATCAAAGCTTGCTTTTGTTAAGCGAAGACGTGGCGGCGCCCAGTCCGGCGCTGCGAGGCCGCATGGCCATCCGGGCTCGGGCCCTGGCTGATCACATCAGCACCAAAAGCCCTCGACCAGAGCATTTGACGACCACCAGGCCGTCCTCGGCTGCTGGGTGTTCCGGCTTGCGACCACCAGGGTCCGATATGACGGCCACCCTTGGCGCCGGTGGGGAGGGCGGCTAGGATGAGCCCACGATGCCTACGTCAAGTCCCACGCGCTCACTTCGCCTTTCCAAACAACTGCTTATCGGACTGGTGGCCATTTTGGCGGCCGCCATCTGGAATCCGAGCCGTTTGGACTCCGGTGACAAGCAGTTGGCCAAGTCCGTGTACCGGGGCAACTGCGCCGCCTGTCACGGGACCGACGGGCATGGCGACGGCCCCGATGCGGATCGGGCCGGCTTTCCCGTGCCCGACCTGATGGTGCCCAAACTGCGTGGCGGCAACGGCATTGGGCAGATCCGTCACGCTGTCGCCAACGGCAATCCGGCCCACGGGATGCCGACCTATCGTGGCAAGCTGACCCCGCATGAGCTGGACCTCGTCACGTGGGAGCTGATCCGCATGCGCAAAGCCTTTGCCCGCCAGGTGCCGCCGCCGCCGCCGCCGGTCAGTGGCTAGGATCCACACCGTTGCCCATGTAGAACCGCCATCAGGTCGTCTCCTGCCGTGGCCAGATGGGCGAGGTAAAGCCGCTTGATCTCATAGGCCCTGATCGCCGGCAGTTCCATGGCCTTGATCCGCTCACCGCCCGGACGCAGCATGTGCCAGTCGGTGCCATGCTCCAGGATCAGCCCGGCTTCCCGCAAAGCCTGCCACAACGCATCAAACTGTTGCGCCCCTGCCGGCCACGGACGGGCCCGCACGGCCTCGATCGATTGCCCCGTCATGGTTTTCAGCTGGCGGTACACGCCGTTCAACAGTTCCGGGGTGATGGCGGGCATCGTCGGTTGCGTTTGGACCCACAGCAGGCAGAGCCGGCTGGCCTCACTCTCGGCCAGCCACGCTCGTAGCCGTTCAGGACTGGGCGGCGGGTCCCAGAGGACGAGCGTGTCCCCTACAGCAACTGGTTGATCGCCAATGGCCAGAGGCAACCCGTGTTCGTGAGCCAACCGGTGCGGTGACCCGTCCCGTTGCGCCGCCCACAACGCGACCGGTTCACCGTCGTCGATCAGGCGCTGGAGGACGATCAGCCGATCCGCGGCCTGACGTTCATCGAGCAGGTGCACGGCACGAGCGGCGGCCGTGGCGATTACAGGGATCAACGGCACGTTATTTACCGGAACCTTTACGGGCGTGCCGGTGTCGCCCCCCACGGCATGCAACCGCAGCTGGAGGTGGGTCTCCCCACGGAAATGGTTCCACTCCGGGGTATAGACGACATCGACGACTTCCGGCATCGGCATCACGCCGGATGCGGCCATCCCGACGGCCCGGATCGCATGGACACCATCGCTGATCGTCGTAATCAGGGTCGTGCCCTGGGCGCCCCGCATGACCGGCTCCAGGGCGACCACGTCGGCCGTGGCCAGGCGGGGTTGCGGGTTTTGCTGGCCGATCGGCTCCAGGGCGGCCAGATCGTCCAGGAAAGCCGGGGTCACGGCCGACAAGGGCACGACGAGATCGACGGAGATCGGTGGCTGGATCAGGTCGTCGTGGGATTCCCGCAGGGCCCGGTTCAGTCCCTGTCTCAGCCTTTCCTGTTCACCGTTGGCGACACTGCAACCCGCTGCCTGTTTGTGGCCGCCGAAGCGCAGCAGATGCGCCTGGTTGGCTTTCATCAGGCCATGCAGGTCGATCCATGCCGGGCTGCGTCCCGAGCCTTTCCACACATCGCCGTCCTGGCAGAGCAGCAGTACGGGCCGGTGGAACTTCTCGACCAGGCGGGCGGCAACGATCCCGGAGATGCCGTGGTGCCAGCTGGGACTCCACAACGTCAGACAGCGATCGACCGCCAGATTGCACTCCAGGCGGATCAACGCCAAGGCGTGGTCCGTCATCTCATCGGTCAACCGGCGACGGCGGTGGTTAAGCGTTTCCAGGGCTTCCGCCAGTTCGGCGGCTTTTTCCTCGGTATCGGCCAACAGCAAATCCACGGCGACCTGCGGGTGCTCCAGACGGCCGGCGGCATTCAGCCTGGGCCCGATGACAAAGCCGATCTCCCGGGCCGTGATCGGCCCCCACGGGTCCTGTCCGGCCCGCTGCAACAACGCCAGCAATCCCAACCGCCGTTCCGTCACCAGCAGATCCAGACCCCGTTGGACGAGATGGCGGTTGATCCCCGTCAACGGGGCCTGATCCGCCACGGTGCCGATCGCCACGATGTCCAGATACTGATCGGCATCCCCACGACCGAGCCGGCGCTGCAAGGACAGGCAGACCAGGTAAGCGACCCCGACGCCGGCCAGGACCCCGAGCTCCTCGTCGAAGCACTTGGGATTCACGAGCGCCAGCGGTTGCGGCAGGATCTCGGGCGGCGTGTGGTGGTCGGTGATGATCACCTCCAGCCCGATGGCGTTGGCGTGGGCGACTTCCTGGACGGCTGAGACCCCGTTGTCGACCGTGATCACCAGACGGCGCCCCATGGCAGCGAGCTTGTCGAGGGCGGGGATGCTCAGGCCGTAACCGTCATGCAGACGGTGCGGCAGATAGACGATGACGTCCGCCCCCAAGTCCTCCAAAAACCGGAAAAGGACGGCGGACGACGTCACCCCGTCGACGTCGTAATCCCCATAGATGGCGATCGGCTCACGGTTGGCGATCGCTGTCACCAGGCGCTCCGTGGCGATGGTCAGGGCGGGCCAGGCCCAATGGCGGTCCAACCAGGCCCACGACCGGTCCAGGTAACGTCGGGCGGCCGCCGTATCGCTGAGCCCCCGCACAGCCAACAGGTTGGCGAGCACCGGCGAGATACCCAGGGCCGTCGCATCGGGGCTGGCGGCTGATGTTGCGGCCTGCCAGCGCGTCCGGTTACCGACGTCCATTCAGCAATACCCCTCATGCGTTGATCGTTGCGGGTCATCTTCATCGTAGTGGATGTATCCGATGCCCGGGCCACCGTCCGTTGCCGCCCGCCACCGGCAGCCACGAGCAAGCAAGCCATTGCTCAGCTGTTCGACTGCGACCTACACTGATAGGGTGCTCGTCTCCCATCTAACGCCGCCCACGGCCGAACAACGCGCTGTCCTGGCACTACCCGATCGGCATGATCCGGTGGTGCTGCACGGCATGGCCGGCAGTGGCCGGTCTTCCGCCCTCTACCAGCGTTATCTGGCCCTCCTGAAGCAGGGGGTGCCAAGCGAGTCAATCCTCGTCTGGGCTGGCGATAAGAACGACTGGCTGACCCGCCTGGGCGAGGACTGGCCGGAACCGATCGGACGGATCGAGATCCACACGTTCCGGGGCTGGGTCCAGCAGGAGCTGCGCCGGTGGTGGCCAACCTTGGAATCCGAGGGCCGCATGCCCAAAGCGGACGTGCCCCGCCATGCGCCGACGTTCCTCGCCGTCGAAAGCGCCCAGGCCTTTCTGGACCGGGTGACGACCCATTGCCGGGTGGCCGGCGCCTGCTATGACGAGACCACGCTGTCCAAACCGGCCCAGATCATCCAGGTCCTGGATGCCCTGGGCCGCAGCGTCGAAAACCGGCTGGACCTGACGACGGTCGACCGGCGTCTGGCTCAGGGCTATCCCGGTCCCGACGCCGAAAAAAACCGCTTCGCCAAGGTCGGCTGCTGCTTCGACAACTACCGCAAGGCGGTCTACCGCTATCGGATCTTCGATCAGGCCATGCAGTTGGACGTGTTCGGCCGGCTGATGGCGTTGCCCCGGTACCAGGCCTCGCTGGCCCGCTTTCGTTACGCCCTGATCGACACTGTCGACGAGTCCTATCCCATCCAACAAACCCTGTTGCGCCACCTGCTCAGCCAGGTGCCGAGCCTGGTCATGGCCTGTGATGCCAACGGCGGGCTCCGGGAATATCTGGGTGCGGACTATCCGGGGGCCCTGAAGCTGATCGAGCCGCTGGATACGATCCATTTCGAGGGCAGTCAGGTCGTGAAAACCGGGATGCTGGATTTCGCCAAACGGCTGAGCATGCTGGTAGCCGATCCGGAGACGCAGTTTGCCGTCCCGCTGCCGGAGGACGTACGCATTATCCTCGAACCGCCGCCGGCACTCCGTTCGGAGATGATCGCCCGGGTGGCGGCCTGCGTCCTGGGCGCCATCGGCAACGGCCGGCCCAGCAAGGACATCGCCATCATCGCCCCCAGCCTCGATCCGCTCCTCGTCTGGGCCCTGCGGGAACGGTTCAAGCCAAAGGGATTGTCTTTGATGTCCCACGGGGGTGGGGCCCGGCTCGTCGATTTCCGCATCGTGCGCTGTCTGCTCGCCCTGGCGGTGATGGCCTACCCGGCATGGGGCCGCACGCCCCGCCGGCTCGATCTCATCGAACTGTTCGAACTGACCGTCATCGACAACCCGATGCTCGCCCATGCCATCCATGACCATCTGGAAAAGCTGAGCAATGGCGTCTGGCCGATCGATCCCGATGCGGTCGACTGGGCCAAGGCAAAGTGGCTGGCAGTGGCCGAACCGGGCTACCGGCGTCTCTGGGACTGGCTGAAGAACTGGCAGTCCGATCATGCGGCTGAACCGATCGATGTGCTGATCCACCGGGCGTTCGGCCAATTGCTGGTGCCCCGCCGTTATACGGGCCTGGGTCCGAACGGCGATGCCGAGCTGTCACCGACGTTACGGGCCGAGTACGTTGAGGAGATCCGCCAGGTGAAACACCTGACGGAGATCGCCAAGACCCTACGCCGACTGGACAAGGACCTGCCGCCCGATCCCGAGTGGGGCGACCGGCCTTTCGAATTGCGGCTCATCGACACCCTGCAGTCCGGGATGGCCGCTGAGCGTCCGTTTGCCCCTGATCGGGACGACGACGCCTTTATCCATTTGCACACGCCCCAGTCCTACACGGCCCGGGGGGAAGACGCCGGCCTGCAGATCTGGGTCGATACGAGTGCTGCCACCTGGTACAAGTCCGACATCAAGACCCTGACGAACGCCCGGGTGCTGTCGGTGAACTGGGATGGGCAGCCCTATGATGCGCTGAAGGACGAGCGGGATCAGGCCCGAAGCCTCGGGCGCCTGGTGCTGTCGGTCTTGCTTAAAGCCAAAGACCGGGTGCACGTGTTCTCCAGCCAGCACGATGCCGAGGGGCGGGAACTGTTCGGCGATCTGCCGGACCGGATCGAGAGTCTGCTGCGGTAAGGGATCGCCCGTCTGAGCGACCAGCGTCGGCGCGTAATGGTCCCCGTTCCACCCTGATGTGGCGCTTTGCCTCATGGCAATGCCCTCACCCGCTCCCCGGAAACAAGGGGGCACCCTGGCAGCGGCCTAGGGCGTGACCTTACGGATCCGACTGTTGCCGAGATCCCCCACGTAGATGTTGCCGGCCGCATCCAGAGCAATCCCCTGCGGTGAGTTGAACCAGGCCGACGTGCAGGTGGCGTTGTCCAGGAAGGATGCGGTGCCGTCTCCGGCCACGGTCGTGACCGCACCGGCCGCCGTCACCTTGCGGATGCGATTGTTGTTGGCATCGGCCACAAAGACGTTGCCGGCAGCGTCGACGGCTACGCCGATCGGGTGGTTGAACCGGGCTGACGTGCCCGTGACGTGATCCAGAAACGCCTGCGTGCCGTCTCCCGCCAGGGTGGAGACCGCACCACCCGCCGTCACCTTGCGGATCCGGGCGCTGAACTCGTCGGCCACATAAACATTGCCGGCGAGATCGACTGCCACCCCACGGGGGGAGGAGAACCGGGCCGACGTGCCGAGAGGGTTGTCCAGGAAAGCAGCCGGGCCGTCGCCGGCCAGGGTGGTGACAGCGCCGACCGCCGTCACTTTGCGGACCCGGCGGTTGG
>JACMPN010000537.1 GCA_014377495.1 Candidatus Sericytochromatia bacterium | reverse complement strand
GGGGCCCGTGGGCCCCATGGGTCCGTTGGTTGCTAGAAAGGCCAGAGCCCGCCCCTTTGGGGGCCCCCTTTGACGTATGTGCGATTTCAGGGCAGGGCGCCGCAGCCGGTGTCGGCGGGTGATCAACAAAACTTCGTAACGATGGTTTACGCTCGGTCGTGTCGGTGCCTATACTCTCTGTGGTGACTGGATTATAGCAATTGTAGGAGGTTGTGATGATTGTCAGCAGACGGTCTGGGGTTGCAGCGGTCGTGGCGATGCTTGCCATGACTGCCTCAGGCTGTGGTGCCACTGCGCCGGCCACCGGTCCGATCGGCACGCCGGCAGCACGGCCCGGGGCAGGCATGCACGTCGCCACTGTCGAGACCCGCGATGCGACTGTCGGGGTCCTCGGCCAACGCCACCTGGGCGGCAACGACCAACACACGGACCGGGGTCGCGACAACGGATACGGTCAGGAGCATCGGCGCGATCCTCGCCAAGACGGTGTTGGATATGAGGGCGGTGGATACGACGGCGGCGGTTACGGCAACCGTTACGGGCGCATTCCTGTCGGCGGCTATCCGGGTTACGGACAGGGCGGTTATTACCAGGGCGGCTACTTGCAGCCGGTTTACGGGCAGGTCGGGTACCCGCAGCCCATTTACGGACAGGTCGGGTACCAGCCCGGCTACGGACAGGGCGACTACTACCGGCCGGGCAGCGGAGCCGGGTTTACCCGTTGCTACGGGGAGTATCAGAATCCGGCCTATGACCGGTCCCGGATCGTCGAGGAGAACGGCGAGGCCTTCCGCCTGAGCGGGCAGAGCGTCTGGCTGCCCAAGTGCGTGTCGGCCCCGAACATCATCGAGGAAAACGACACGTCGTTCCGGCGGCTCGGCAGTGCCGTCTGGGAACGGAAGTAACCCCGAGAGGGCCTGCGTGCAGCATGCCGCACGGGCCCCCGTAAAAAAGCCATGGGTGATGATGGTCATCACCCATGGCTTTTTTGGCGCAGTTAGCCGGAGGGACGTGAAATGCTGGATTCTTTATGAAGAAATGAAAACAACCGCTGGCAAGTCGTGCGATACTTTCCGCAGGAGCGTCTCTATGCGCCCCGTTTTGCCAGAGTGGCATGAGGAAACCCCCATGAAAACAATGACCGCCAAAGATCTGCACAAGGAATTTCCCCGTAGCCCGCTGGAGGAAATGGACGGCTATCCCTGGCTCGCCCGGATGATCGACAAGGTACGGGCCCAGCATGCGGGCACGCTCGGCGATTACATCCCGTATCCCTGCGGCAGTGACAAGCGTTTCCTCGAGCTGCTGGGTCTCGATACCGAGCTGACCAAGGCCGAGATCGTCGGCGGGGCCAGCGATGTCGACATCCTCGCCTGGGTCAAGCACCATCAGCGGCACGGCACCGACCACAAGCTGAAGGAGTACGGCCAAAGCCTGTTGGAGCCGACGTCCGACGAGCACGCCGAGTATCTGAAAGAGGCCTTGGCCGAGCTGCACAAGCACCGGCCCGACCTGGTCCTCACCAACGTGAAGAACTTCGTCCAGATGATCTGCCTCGAAGAATCCCACGTCTACCCGGAATAATCCGGTAAACGGCAAAGAGTAGGGGCCCCAGGGACCCGGCTCTTTTGTCCTGTCATCGGTGGCTCAGGCCAAGTGCCTGGGGCTTGCCGCCCATCACCTTGCGAACCCTGATGGGCCCTTCAGGGGACCTCCGGCGTTGCCGGACTAGGGCGATGGTTGTGTCGCCGGATCGATGGGTGCGTGCTTGTCTTTGAAGTTGAAGGTGTAGCCGACGCCGACGGCGACTTGGCTGGCCCAGAGCGAATGGGTCGCTTTGCCGCCACCCGCCAGCTGGGAGCTGGTGATGTTGCAGTAGCTGATGCTGTTCGAGGCAGAGACCACCACCCGTTTGCGGACCTCATAGCGCAGCTCGGTCTCGCCGAGGGCACTGAAGCCGCCTACGTGGTAATTCTGGGGGCCCTGCTCGAACTGGCCGTCGGGTCGCTTCAGGCGGCTGTTCGTGTAGGTGACGATGGGGCCACCACCGGCCTTGAGGACCAGGCTGAACCGGTCCTTGGGCGACAGGGCCGGCAGACTGAGCGACTTGGTGCCCAGGATCGATACCTGGTTCATGCCGCCGCTGATCTCGTATTGGCCGACAAAGTCACCCAGGGGTTTTTGACCGTGCACGTCCTGGCCGTTGATCATCCCGTCGAACTGGGCGGACTGGCTGCGGTCCGCCACGATGTATTTATTGTGCTTGAGGTTGAGCTCGACCCCGAAGCCGTTGGCGAAGGTGCCGGCCACGCCGACGGAGGACTGCGGCTCATCCAGCTGGGGCCAGCCGTTCGGCATCGTGTAGAGGTACTCGAAGCTGGTCCGGTCCCGGGCCTGGACGTCCTTGATCGTCACGTCGGTGCCATAGCCCGGTTGCTGAAACCGGATCGTGCTGTTGCCATAGACCACCCGCATCGGGGTGAACCGGGCCGTCAGCGAGCGCAGCGCCCAGGGATGATCGCTTTTCGGTTTGGCTGCCTTGCCGGGCGGATCCTGAAACAGGGCGGCCGGCTGGGAGGCGAGGCCGATCTGGCCTTTCGGAACCTGCAGGGAGTCGGTCTTGAACGCAGCGGCGGTCGGTGGATCGGTGGGCGTCGCGGCTTGAGCGGGGCCTTTGCTGCTGCTGGCGGGCGGGACCTGTGTCACCGGCTCGGTCGGGCGGACAGTCAGGGCATCGGTCATCGGCAAACCACTTTCGGCAACGGGCGTACCTAACGCCTCTAGGTCATCAAGGTATACCCGGATCCGTCACTTTTTACCCGCCGGCCCCCCCCGATCCCCAGCCGCTCCGGCCGGCCGGCCCGATCGCGCCCCCTGCGGCGGGGCCTGGTCGTGCCCCCTGTGCCATCCCGTGCAAAACCTGCGGACCCGAGGCTTGACATGTGCAAATCTTACACGCATTATAGTCTTATCTTAAGGTTTATTTAATCAGACGCCCTGGGCAGGCTGCGGTCGCCCGATGTTTCGTCCCTACGTCCCCCGGTCACCCACAGAAGGAAGACAATGATGCGTGTTTCGCTGATCGGTACGACCCTTGGCCTCGCCCTCGCCGCCCTCACCGTGGGTTGCGGATCCACCGCCCGGATGGCCATGATGCCCACCGCCGCCGCCGTACAGAGCCTGGCGAAGGCCACCGACCCGTTCGCCCAGATCCACAAGGTCGCCGAGCAGATCTGGGCCGAGATGGAAACCAGCGACTTCGAGAGCCGCACGCAGATGGTCAGCGGCCAGAGTGCCGGTGCGCCCAAGTATGCCTTCCTGAACATTGCCGCCGACAAGCAGGACCCGACCACGGTGCTTTACCGGTCGGGTACCTACGCCATGATCACCCAGAAGCCCAACGTGCAGATCTCCTTTGTGGCGAGCGTCGCCGCCCGCAAGCACCAGGATCCGGCCCTCGTCGCCGCCGCCACCCGGGCGATCAAGAACTACATCAAGTCCGACTGGAAGCATCCGGTCACCGAGCTGATCCTCGCACCCCAGGCGACGGGTTCCAAGTACGCGTTCATCGCCTTCAGCAAGAACCAGCCGGACGAAGACGGCAGCGGCCGCCTGATGGACTGGACCATCCCCGGTCACTACGCGACCACCACCCAGAAGGTCGAAGCGAGTGCCGGTTTCGGCCATGGTCACGCCGCCACCAACACGGCCACCAACCACTACATGGAAAAGAACAGCAAGTAGTCCCTTTCCAATCGGCTTTGAGCTTCCCGACAGACTGGGTCTGTCAGGAAGCTTTTTTGCTTTTGGCCCATTCTGCCCGATGGGATTGCTCCCGGCACCTGACGGCCCTTCCGGATTCCTTCACAAACCCTTTGGTATGGTCATCCTGGCGTTACACGCGGCCGGCGTGCCAGCCCTTGTTCATTGCCCATCCGGAAGGTCCCGCTCATGACAGTCACCCGTCACGTGTCCCGTGTGTCGATGGCCGGCGCTCTGGCTCTGTGCCTGCTGCCTTTGCCGGCCCTCGCCGAATCCTTACGGGTGGCGGCCGGCAGTGATGCCGTGGCGGTGCCGCAGGCCAGTGACGTGGGGGCAAGCGCCAGTGACAGTGAGGCCAACGTGCCGGACTACGTGTCACGCCAACGCCTCCTGTCCGCCAATGAGCTGGCGAAGAAGAAAATAGGCTGGTTCGTCACAGGTCTGCCGAACCTGTCGCTGGATCCGGTCAGCGGCGTGGCGGCCGGTTTCAACGGGTACCTGTACTACAACGGCAACAGGAACGATCGACTGTTTGCCTACACGCCTTACACGACGAAGCTGGGCATCCAGCTGAATCAGTCGCAGTTCGACGATCAGGTGGTCAAACTCAGCCTGGATGCACCGTTCGTGTGGGATTCGCCGTGGCGGGTCAAGTTCGACATGCGGTATCAGGATCATCCGAACAAGCTGTATTTCGGCTTGACCGAGCAAACGCTGAATCCGTTGCCCGGCAACATCGACTATCCGAAGTACAACTCGCAATTGAACGGCATCCGGCCGGGCCGGGGGGCGGGTGAGGTGGATCAGGTCACCGACGTGAAGTACCATAACTTCCGCGAAAAGGACCTGATGATGAATCTTAAGGCCGAACGGTCGCTGTTCGACGGCAATTGGCGGTTGTTGGGTGGTTATGAGCTGCAGCACCTGACGTATAGCACCTTTCAGGGGGTCAATTCCCTGGCCGTCGATCCGGTGACCGGCGAAAAGCGCCCCGTCCCGAACGGGGCCTCCCGGCTGGACGAGGACGTGGCCCGGGGCACGGTTTTCGGGCGGCAGGGTGGTCTGGTGTCGCTGCTGCAGACCACCCTGATGTACGACACCCGGGACTTCGAGCCCGATCCCACGAGCGGCATGGTCTTCGAGCTGGGCAACGAGTTTTCGTCGCCGGTGATCGGCTCGGCTGTGGCCTTCGACAAGGTCCTGCTGATGGCCAGGACCTACATGAAGCTCTTCCCGGAGCACCTGAAGCGTACGGTCCTTGCCACCCGCACGGGTCTGGGGACGATTTTCGGCGATCAGGCCCCGTTCTTCGAGTTTCAAGACCAGTGGAGTGCCGAAGGCAGCGTCAAGGCTTTGGGCGGGTCGCAGACGTTGCGGGGGTTCAAGCCGAATCGTTTCCTCGGTCGCACGGTGGCGTTTGCGAACGTCGAACTGCGGCATACCTTTGCCGAAGTGGATTTCTGGGGGCAGAACCTGACGTTTGCGGTGACACCCTTCGTGGATGCCGGGGCGGTGGGGGATCTGCCGTTCGTGCCCCGTTTGGACAAGCTGCAGTTTTCGACGGGGGCGGGTCTCCGCATCGGCTGGAACCGGTCGACCATCATCTTGATCGATGCGGCGATTTCCGCCGAGGATCGGCAGCTGTTCCTGAACTTCAACAACAGCTTCTAGACGTGACCGGCGTGTAACGGTAACTGCAGGGTGAATGTGCTGCCGATTCCAGGCTCGCTGATCACGGTCAACCGTCCGTCATGGGATTGGGCGATGACTTGGGCGATCGCCAGACCCAGACCGGATCCTGGCCGTCCTTCCGTGACGTCGTCCACCTGGAAGAACCGGTCGAAAATCCGCACCAGCTGCACGGTGCAGTATCGGCGCTTGCCTGACCAGGGAGCCGCATCGAGGCGGGCCAGGGCCAGCAGGTCGTCGATCAGCGTCTTCAGCCGCCGTACCGTCCGGATCAACTTGGTGTCATGGTCGGCATCGACTTTCCGACGCAGGTTCTTGATGTGGGCCAATAGGCGCTCCTGACTGATCACCTGACCGGCATGGCGCATTAGGTGGTGAGGCGCATGCAACTCTCCGCGCGGCACCTGATGACTTCGCCTTTTATATCCAATCGCCAGGCTCTGTACCGTGTCTGACGGCGCTGATAGGATAAGTGGCATGCACCCCCATTTATTTTCGCTCGGCACCATCCACCTCTCCGCCTACGGTCTGCTGCTGGTCATGGGTTTCGGCGTCGCTTACCCCGTCGCCCGCCGTTTGGCCGCCGGCAACACCCGGCAAGGTTGGGCCTGATCGATGGGATTGTTCGATCGCTGGACCGATCCGGTCGCCAAGGCCGAACGTCTGACCGCCAAGGCCTTTGGCCAACTGAATGCCCAGGACCCGGAAAAGGCCCTCAAGACCGCCTTAGACCTCAGGCAACTGGGCAGGCATGAGGCTTACCTGATCGAGGCGGACGCCCACGACATGCTCGGGGCAACCGATACGGCCGTGTCGGTCCTGAAGGCCGGCCTGTTGCAGCATCCGAAGGTGGCGGCCCTGTGGCTGAAGCTGGGCAAGCTGCACGCAGAGTCCGGGCAGTTCGAGCCGGCATTTGCGGCGTTTGACGAGGCTGCCGGCTGCGACGATGGCGACCTGCCGGATCTGCATTACCAGCGGGCCATCGCCTTTTTAATGCAGGGTGACTTTGGCGCCTGCCTGGCGGCCGCGGCGAGCGTCGAGACCGAAAGCCAGATCGTCCGGCTGGAAACCGACGCCCTGCGGGTCGACGCCCATTGCGGGCTGGGACAGTGGGACGCCGCCATTGCCGTGGCGGAGGCCCATCTTGCCTTGAAGCCGGACGAAGACGAGGCCCAGCACGCCTTGGGCCTGATCCTGTCCGGGATGGCCCAGGCCCTCTGGCGGGGCCGGCAGGACCAGGACGGGGCGATCCTCCGGGCCGTGGCTGCGGTAGACTTTTCCCGCTCGCTGCAAGCCCCGTTCCGGCTCATCCGCGAGTTTCGCAACGAGACGGCGACAGATGCCTTTTTAGGCGAGCTGACCCTGGAAGGGCTGTGGAAAGAACCGTTCGCCGGCCAGAAGTACCGCTCGGGCTTTTACCGCCAGTTCGAGGTTGTCGCCCGCAATGCCGAGGAGGCGATGGCCTTCGCCCGGACGTTCCTGCCAGTCGAGATCCACGGCAGTCTGCGCTGCGAGGCCTGGGCTCCGGCGGCGGCGGCCCCGGCGGAACTGCTGGGCGTCTACGGCTTCACGGGCTACCTGTTTTTCGGCAGTTGATCCGCCCGGTTCGATGACGTGACGATTCGACCGTCACCCACCTGTCGCACATGCAACGTGGATGGCCGAATGGGACTGACGCAGTCATCGCCTTGCGCGCAGCCTCAGCCGGCGTCCTGGGGACCGGGGGGCGTGAGCTGTTGCAACGCTGGCGGCCGGGCGTTGTACACCGCCGCCTCGAGGGCCAGCAGGCGCTGCTTGCGGTCCAGTCCGCCCCCGTATCCGACGAGCGTGCCGTTGGCGCCGATGACCCGGTGGCAGGGGACGATGATCGAGAGCGGATTCCGCCCGTTCGCCAATCCGACGGCCCGGGAGGCGTTGGCGTTGCCGATGCGGCCGGCCAACTCGCCATAGGACATCGTCTCACCGAAGGGGATCGTCATCAGCCCGGCCCAGACCCGTTGTTGGAAAGGCGTTCCCATTCCGGCCAGCGGCAGCTCGAAGGCCGTCCGGGTCCCGGCGAAGTAGGCCGCCAGTTGCAGTCTGGCAGCTGGAAATGGCGCGGCGTCATCCTGTCGGGGACCCCGGGCCGCCTGGGCCGGTCCGTGCGTGTGTTCTGGAAAGTACACGCCGATCAGCGAGGTCCCGTCCGAAGTCAGGACCACCTCGCCGAGCGGACTGGTCATGATCGTGTGGCAGGTCATCCGGTTCCTTCCTGGTATGTTTGGGCAGGATATCGCCCTGCTCCCGGCGCAACAACAAGGCCCCTGCGGCGATGGTGCCGGGGGCCTTGTCTGTGCGTGCTGTCTGCCGACCCGTGTCCGGGTGTCGGGTTACCGGAAGATGAGGTAGGCGATCACCAGGACGATCGTGGGGACGCCGAGCAACCAGCCGATTAAGTATTTACCCATGGTAAGTCTCCTTGGTGAGTCCCTACATGTTGAGATAGGAACCGTATTGATGATGGCGTGGGGCTAGCTGTCGCTGCTTTACGACGGACAGGCAGCGTTGTTCAGACCAACAGGGCGGACATGCGGCCAGCATGTTCCTGAAAGACCGTATGGACCAGACTGGGCGTCACCGTCGTCCCCGTCAGGTCGGCGGCGACGAGCACTCCCCCCTGCTCCAGGGCATCGCCATAAAATC
>JACMPN010000536.1 GCA_014377495.1 Candidatus Sericytochromatia bacterium | reverse complement strand
GGTGCAGCTCGATCTTGCCGGCCCCCAGCCAGGCGCCCTGCAGGGCCTCGTAGTTCCGTTGGGCGGTGTCCATGTCGGCCGTGAAGAAATGGTACTGCTCGAACGGGGCGTAACGCAGCAGGGCCTTGAAGAACTCGATCGTGACGAACTCGGAACCCCAGTGCGGGCCGGTGCCCATCGAGGGCGGCGGCATCGGGGACAGCAAGGCAAGATTCATGGCGGTGGCCCCAACTCAAGCAATGGCAGGCGGCAGTGTAGCGTTAAACTGCGCAGGCACAGTTTGTCGGCAATTGGCAAAAAAGGGACTTCATGGGCGCCTACCTAATCAAACGGCTGCTATTGATGCCAATCACGCTCCTCGGCGTGTTCACCTTGACCTTTGCCCTGCTGTTCCTCATTCCCGGCGATCCGGTCAGTTCGCTCGTCGGACAACATGCCGATCCCCAGACGGTCGCCGCCATCCGCGAACAGCTGGGCCTCGACAAGTCCGTCCCCGTCCAATACGTCGAACGCCTCTGGCATACCCTGCAAGGGGACTGGGGCCGCAGCTTCGTCCGCCAGACGCCCGTGCTGCCGGAGATCCTCGAACGGTTGCCCGCCACGGCCGAACTGGCCGCCGCCGCCATTTTCGTCCAGGTCCTCGTCGGCGTGTCGATCGGGCTGATCAGCGCCATCCGTCCCCGCAGCTGGATCGACCGGACCCTGATGGTCGCCGCCATCGGCGGGGTCTCGATGCCGTCGTTCCTCGTCGGGCTCGTCGCCATCTACGTTTTCGGCACGCAGCTGCGCTGGCTGCCCGTCGGCGGCTACAGCCCGTATTTTCCGGACAACCTCGTCTACCTGATCATGCCGGCCATCGCCCTGGGCATGCGGGGGGTGGCCATCGTCGCCCGCCTGACCCGCTCGGCCTTGCTGGAAGTGGTCCGCCAGGACTACATCCGCACCGCCCGGGCCAAGGGGCTGAGCCAATTCACCGTCATGGTCCGTCATGCCCTGCGCAACGCCATGATCCCGATCATGACTTTCGTCGGCATGGACGTCGGCTACCTGCTCGGTGGCGCCGTCGTCACGGAGATCGTCTTCACGTGGCCGGGATTCGGCATGCTGGCCGTGCAGGCCCTGCCCAACCGGGCCATCCCTGTCGTCCTGGGCACCGTCCTGTTCGCGTCGTTCTTCGTCGTCGTCGCCAACCTGCTCACCGATCTCGGTTACTCGCTGGTTGGTCCCCGCATCAAAGTGCAGTCGTAGCACGATCCGAGGCAAGCGACGTCATTGCGCATCCGGTTTGGCGGCACTCACCAACCTCCTCAGCTCGGCGGTGTCGATGGGCTTGGTGATATGCAGATCGAAACCGGCGGCGTACGCCTCGGCCTTGTCGCCCATGCCCCCGTAGCCGGTGAGCGCCACGAGGTAGAGCGCATCCCCACCGGGCGCGGCCCGGACGCGCCGGGCCACTTCATACCCGTCGATACCCGGCAGACCCACATCCACCAAAGCCACGTCCGGTCGCAGGGACAGCAGGAGCGCCAGCCCTTCCAGGCCATTCGTGGCGGCAACGACATCGTGGCCAAAATCCTCCAGGCAGGCCCTGAGGGTCTCACGGGCGTCGACCGAGTCTTCCACGATGAGCACGCGCCGCCCGCTGTGACTGTCGGCATGCTGTGGGGTGCGGACCACAAAGACGGGAACCGCCTGGGCCTGGTCCACCTCGATCAACGGGAGGCGCACGACGAATTCGCTGCCCCTGCCCGTACCCCCGCTGTGCGCCGAGACGCTCCCGCCGTGCATGTCGACGAGGCGCTTGACCAAGGTCAGGCCGAGGCCCAGGCCCCCCGTGTTGCGGTCCAAGGAGGGAGACACCTGGACGAAGAGATCGAACACCGTTTCGAGCATGTCCGGCGGGATGCCCCGCCCGGTGTCGGCCACACGCAGCACAGCCTGAGCGGCGCCATCAGCCACGTCACGGGCAAGGTGGACGGAGAGCCTGCCCCCAGGCTCGGTGTATTTCGCCGCATTGGTCAGGAGGTTGACCACTACCAGCTCGAGCCGAGTGGCGTCCGCATGCACCCCGTAAGCGCCCGCCACCACGGTCACCGACAGCTCGTGACCATGCGCCTCGATGATGGTCCGGGTATCGGTGACGGCGTTTTGGACGATGATCGCCAAATCGCTGGCGGCCATCCGCAGTTCCACCCGCCCGGTGGTGATGCGCGACACGTCGAGCATGTCATCGACCAAGCGCACGAGGGTCCCCATTTGCCGTCGCACCGTCTCACGGTACTTGGCCGCCTTTCCGGCGTCGTTCGGAAGCCCCTCCAGCAGCGAGAGGGCCATGGTGATGCTCGCCATGGGATTACGCAGCTCGTGGGCGAGGGTGGCGAGAAATTCGTCTTTGCGCTGGTCGGCAAGTTTTAACTCGTCCATGAGCGATTCGACCCGCCGACGGGCGTAGACCTGGTCTGTCACGTCATCGGCACAGATGAACAGACCCGTCGCCGTGCCGTCGGCATCGCGCAGGGCGATGTAATTGAGGTTTAAGACAATGTCCTCGATGTGTCCCGTACCCGACCGATCGACTTTACCGGGGAGCTCGTTAACGATGAAGGGCTCGCCCGTGGCCATCACCTGGTCAATGAGCGCCTCAAAACCCTGGCCCCTCACTTCGGGCAACGCTTCCAGGAAGACCTTGC
>JACMPN010000535.1 GCA_014377495.1 Candidatus Sericytochromatia bacterium | reverse complement strand
GGCGCCATCAGCGTCGGGCGGCACGGGATTTCCCCGGCCGGACTGGTCACGGTCGGCGTCATCGCCGGCATGGCCAGCTGGCTGACGGCCGAATGCATGGCCGACAACAGCGGTCCCCGGGGGACGTCTCCCGAGATGGTCCGCATGGCGATCGGTCTGCGCTCCCGCCACTAGCTTCAGATCCCCCGTCGGCCCCGGTCATGGGTGTCGGCCAGTTATCGCAGGCCGGTCGTGTGGCGGGCCCTCCGGGCCCATTCGTCATAACAGACATTATGACGAATGACGAAGTGAAAGCCAGTCATGGCGCTATTTTGATGTGGCCACAGCGGGATAACGGGCAGCCGGTCCGGAATGATGGCGGGATAACGGGCCGTGGCTTGGGGTCCTCAGGCGGGCGAGCCTGGTGACGTGTTGCAGCCGGTGTCCAGGGACGGACGTGTGCGGTTATCCCGCTTGCGAGACGGGATCGGGCTGCGTTTGCTACGATGGGGCTGGGCGTGTTGTTTGTGCTGAGTTTGGAATCGTTGCCCCATCGTGTCTTTTCCGATCACCCTGACCTATCAGATCCCAGCCCTGTACGGTGGCCGGCCGCAGGCGCTGACGCTCTGTGACGGGTTGACGACTTTCATCGGCCCGAACGGCTCCGGCAAGACCCAGGTCCTCCGCCACCTGTTACCTCAGCTGGACGAGCATGCCTGCGGGCGGATCGTCCGCTACCTGTCCGCCGGCCGGCTGGGCTCCTTCGAGCGGCAGCGCCGTCTGGGGACGGGCAAGCTGGTCCCCGTGCTGCCGATGACCCCCGCCGAGGCGATGATGGGCCGCCGGCCCGACGGGGGCAATGCCGCCCTGGTCCGGCTCAGCACCAAGCCTGAGCTGCGCATCAAGGTCACCGAGCGGCTGCGCACCCTCTTCAGTCGCCAGATCCTCCTGGAATGGGACCATGACGGGCTCTGGATCCGGTTCAGCCGTGGCGTGGGGGCCGGTGATTCCTACTCCTCCGCCCGTGAGGCCAGCGGCCTGCTGCAACTCGTCGTCGTCCTCTCCGCCCTCTACGACGACGATATCGGCGTGCTGCTCCTCGATGAGCCGGAAATGTCCCTGCACCCCCAGCTGCAGGCCTTCCTGCTCCGGGAGATCCGCTCGGTGGCAGGATTGCCCTCGGACCGGACGAAAAAGCTGATCGTCATGTCGACCCACTCCACCGACATGATCGCCGTGCGCTACGTGCGGGACATCCCCAAGCTGGTCTTTTTCCGTGATGCCGACCAGGACCCGCTGCAGGTCCCGTTCAATGCCGGTGAGCTGCGCAACCGCAAAATCCAGGGTCTGATGCCCCATTTCGGGGAAACATACAAACACGCCCTGTTCACCTCCCGGCCGCTGCTCGTCGAAGGTCCCAGCGACTCGGTGATCTGCAACGCCCTCGACGACATTGCCGGGCTGTCGATGTCGGCGGCCGGCTCCCAGGTCGTGCCCGTCGCCGGCAAAGGGACGATGCTGAACGTCGTCACCTTCATGCGCTTCATCGGCAAGCAGCCCGTCATCCTCGCCGATCTGGACGGCTTCGCCGACGCCCCGGATCTGGCCATGTCCTTTGCCGCCCACCCGGATGCCCAGCGGGTCGCCGAGGCCAAGGGCCACCCCAGCCTCGCCGCTGCCGTCCGCAACGCCTACGACCGCTTTGCCAATGCCGTCGCCCACCACTGGGACGACATCGCCCCGCTGGCCCAGGATCACCCGTACTGGGTCAAACGTAAGAACGGCGAGGATCAGGCCAAGCGGCGGGCCGCCCTGGCTGCCCTGTTCACGACGTCCCGGCACGACTTGTTGAAACTGGCCAAGGGCGAGCTCTGGGAAAAGCTGCAGCGGCGGCTGACGGCCCTCTTCAACCTCCTCGAGTCGGTCGGCTGTTTCATCCTGCGTGACGGGACGATCGAGGCGTACTTCGTCACCCAGGACAACCCGTACCCCGACAAGATCGCCGCGGCGCTCTTCGAGGCGGAGGCCTGGCAGTTCCAGGAAACGGAGGACGTGATCACGGCGTATGACGACGTCCTGCGGGCCCTGCGCTTTGCCGCGAACATCCCCAAGGTCAATGATGCCCAGGTCATGGCGGATCTGCTGTTGTCCTTCGTCGTGCCCATCCTGCACCGGTTGGCCCCCGAAACCACCGACAGTGACGTGCAGGGCATGTTGGAACAGATCCTCGGCAGTCGCTCCGAGCTGTTCAACGTCGGGGTGGCCGTGACCGCCCAGGGTCTGCCCGGCCTGCGGGTGGCCCTGCACGACCCCGATCTGGAGGTGCCCGGGTTCCCCATGCGTTTCGCCAAGGGCGGGGACCCCTTGCGTGAGGCGTATGCCCGGTTGCGCCTGGACCTGCCCGGCGTCTGACGCCGCCGCCCGGGTTAAGGCGCCATGATGCTTCCGGGCAGTGGCCCTCGGAAACGAGCAGGCGCAAGTCCACGGCGGCAGTAACAGGCGGCAGAAATGATTAAATAGGGCTTACGAACGGTTACTTGTGCTTTTTTATGGCTGTTTGTCCAGGACGTTGGGAAATCGTGTTGGCAAACGGGGGTGTTTGCCATGTGTGGACCGGGATATGCTGATGATGTCGTTTTTTTGCCAAACGCCGACATTCCGGGGCACATCATCAGGGCGTTTGCTTGTCAGGGTTCAGTATTTCGTGGTTTCAACGGGGTGGGGCCGTGGGTACAAGAAGGAAACTACGGAAAGTAGGTTTCCCCGATGGAGTCTGGCCCTGCGACCAACACCCGCCCGATGCATGTCAGCCGGCTGAAGACCAAGCGCGGCATGGTCTTGGCATGGGCTGTTTTCTCGTTGCTCGGCTGCCAGAGCCTGATCGGTTTCGACATCCAGCGACCACTTTCCGCCACCGAAAAGACCAGGCTGCCCTTGGCGGGCCCGCTGGCCATCGCCGGGACCGTGAACATTGGCGGGCAACCCCTGGTGGGAGCCACGGTCGTTTTGGAGATGCCGACGGACCGTCATCGGACCGTCGGGTCACCCGTGGTCACCGACGCCAAGGGTGCATTCAGTGTGAGTCTGGCGGCCGGCCCGTCCACCGGCCAATTGGCGCTGCTTCACGCGACTCTGGGCAATCGCCATCTCTTTCGGGTGATGCCTGGAGACCGTTTGGCCATTCAACAGGCCGACCGTTCACCCCTGGTGATCGATCTGGCGGCGACGATAGCCGCCCGGCGTTTCCTGCCCAAGCTGATCGAGTTGCAGATGTCGGGCGTCGAGGCCGCCCATGGCACGGTGCGCTTCACGACGCATCGTACGGCGGGATTGGCGCTGGAAGAGCAGTTTCGCCAATGGCTGGACGTCCGGCGCCGGGAAGCACCGACCGATTCCCTGTCGGTCGGGGAGATGGCATTCCGGGCCTCGGGCACCAATGCACAACTGGCCACGCTGATTACAGGCGTGCTTGGTCAGGGGCGGTTCAACAGCGGCCTGAGTGACTGGGTCGCCAAGGCGAATGACCTGATCGTCAGCAATTTCGCCGACGGCGGACCGGTTTTTACCCCCTGGACGTGGGCCTTTGATGGCCTGAAAGTTGTCTCACCCCAAATCAACCGGCTGGCGGGCGACACCATCCGGATCAGCTACACCGCCGGCCAGGAACTTCCTGTCGATCCCGATCGCCTGGCCGCTGGCAAGGGCGTCACCGACACCGTGCTGTTTTCCAACAGGTTCATCGGCAATGCCGACGCCGGCAGCTTGCTAGCCGACGAGGGAACCCGGGGCTCCCAGGATCCCACACTGGAGCAGGAGCCCAGGGTTGCGGTTTCCGCCTCAGCCTCTCCGGAAGTGTCAGCCAGGCCCACCGCCGCGGCGACACCGGTTCCCACACCGTCGCCCACGCCGGTCCCATCACCAACGGCTACGGCATCGACATCCGCCACGCTCGTTTCCACGGCAGCCGGCGTGGTCACGGGCGGTGGCGGGAGCAGTGGCGGCCCGGTGCCGACACCGACTCCGTCGCAGCCGGACACGGACGGCAACGTCACGATCAACGATGGTCGCGATTGGACTGGCGCCCCCCACGGCAGTTTGTAACCAGGTGTCCCACACCTCATTCCGTATCGAGGAGAGTGATCGCATGTCAAAGGTGAACCTGGTTCTGGCGCTGTGTGTGGCCGTGGCGACCGCTGCCAGTGGCTGCGCCGCCGGCACACCGGCCAAAGCGGAGATGGGGGCGACGATCATCGGCCAAGTATCGCTGGGTGATCAGGCATTCCGGACCAAAGCGGCGAAGAGCGTGAAGGCGGACATCGACCACATCGACTTCAAGCTTTGGGACAACACGGGCAACGCGCAGAGCGGTTCGACCTTTTCCGTGGCGAAGACGACGCAGACGGGCAACGTGTTCGGCGGGACCCTGACAGTCAAATTCCAGCAGGTACCCAACGGCACGTACTACATCAAAGGCGAAGCCATCGACGCTGCCAATGCGTCCTTGACCCAGACCGGTCTGTCTTCCGGCGTGCCGGTGACGGGCCCGGTGAATTCCACTCTGGTGACGGTGACCTCCCCGACGACGGGCACTGTGACGATGACGATCAACCTGAAAGACGGCACCGGTGAGACAGTGACCAACAACGTGACGATCAACGACGGCAATGCCTGGACCGGTACGCCGGTCGGATCGCTGTAGGGACGTGGTCAGCTTGATGAGGGCCACGCCCCCGCTGATGTTGCGGCTGCTTAGCGCAGTCGTGGCCTTTGGCGCGGCATGTCAGCCCGTGGTGCCGCCGCTCTCGGCGACGCCCGGACCTCAGGGCGCCCTCGTCAGCCCGGCCGGGGCTTCCCCAGTGGCGAACGGGCCGGCGCTGAGCGCGGCGGGCGCGGACGTCCTGGTGACGGTTGCATACGGCAAAGCCGGTTTCCAGACCAAAGCCCGGCAGGCACGGGTCGGCGACGTCGCCAACCTCCGCTACCGGATTTTTGCGACGACTGACCTGACCACGGCCCTGGCCGCTTTTGACACCACTGCGACGTCCTGTCTCTTCAAAAAAGTGCCCGACGGCACCTACCGGATCAAGGTGGAGGCTTTCAACGGGGCCACGGCCCCGATCACACAGACGAATCCGGGCGTCTTGCCCCCGGTGCTCGGGGCGGTCGTCTCGTCGAACATCGCCACGGTCAGCAACGGCAGCGTCACTTACGGGGCTCCCGGCGGCGCGCTGCGGGTGACGGTCACCCTAAAAGATGCCACCGGCGAGACGATCAGCGGCAACACGGCGACGATCACCGACGGCGCGCCCTGGACCGGGACTCCCACTTCTCGTCCCGTGACGTTTTCAGAGCGTTATGCCCACGTCAATCTGTTCGAGGACGGGTATGCGTCCGGACCGCTCGTCGTGGTCCCCGGGGTCGGGGTGATCACGTATGCGGAGCGCCGTGGCCTCCTGGCGCAATACGACGAGGCGAGTACGGTCTGGACCGTGTTGGCGGGTCGGGACGGCGACTTGAGTTACAGCGGTGACGGCGGCCGGGCGACGAATGCCACCATCGGAGACTGCTATGGCCTGGCTCGCGCCACGGACGGGACGCTGTATTTTAGCGATGGCGTCAATCACGTCGTCCGCCGAATCGATACGGCCGGTGTCATCGACGTCTATGCCGGCCAGCCGGGCACGCGGGGCCGTGACGGTGATGGCCGCCCGGCGAACGCCGCCCACCTCAATAACCCCCAGCAGTTGGCGCTCAGCGGGTCCTACCTGTACGTGCTCGACCGGGACAACAACACTGTGCGGCGGATCGACCTGACCACGGGAACCATCACGCTTCTGGCGGGCAATGCGGACGGCGTCTCGGCAACCGACGGCGATGGCGGCGATGCCGACCGGGCGCATTTGGAAGAGCCGATGGCCATCGCCCTGGCTGGGACGCAGTATCTGTACGTCGTGCAGGCCAATTCGAAGATCCGGCGGGTGGATTTGTTGGCGTCGCCGCCGCAGATCGAGACCCCGCTCGACATGGGGAGACTGAAGCCGAACGGCCCGGCCGCCATCGGACCGGATGGCCAGTTGTATGTCGCTGTCGACGACTTTACCCTCGTGGCCTGCAACCTGAACAACCTGTCGGTCAAGATCGTGGCCGGACAAAGCACGAAACAGGGCCAGCCCAGGAACGGGGAACGTGCCGATACGGCCCTCGATCTCCTGCAGGGTCTGGGATTTGACTCCTATGGCCGCCTTTACCTGTCGCAGCGGGGCTATGGCAGTCCTTACCGGTTGAGCTGGTGATGGCCATGTTTGCACTGCATACGGCGATGAGCCGGACCCGGACGGCCCTTGCGGCGCTGCTGTGCCTGGCCGTCTGCGGCTGTCAGGGCCCGGGGCCCGATGTGGGCGGCGCCACGGTGCGGGCGGAGGCAACGTTGGCGACCGCCGGCTTTGCCATCCTGATCCAGCCGGCGTTGCGGGGGGATATCGACCATGTGGATTTCCAGTTGGTTACCTCGGCGGGTCTGACTCCTGTTGGCACGGCCTTTTCCGTCACCCAGGCAATGAACGGCGGACCCTTCGGCGGTACCGTTACCGTTCAGTTCGCCAAGGTGCCGAACGGGACGTACAAGCTCCGGGCGGAAGCCTTCGATGCCGGCAACGGGAGCCTCACCCAGGCGTCGGCCGGTACATTGGGGCCCGTCGTCTCCAGCAGCATGGTCACTGTCAACGCGTTGAGCGTCACGCCCGTCAGCGGTTCCCTGAGTGTCACCGTGCCGTTGCGGGACGGGACCGGTGAATCGGTGCGATCGAGCATCGTCATCACGGAAGACATCACCTACCCGGGCCAGCCGGATGGAGCACCAATCTGATGAGTCGCTTGAAACGGATGACCGGTCGGGTCGTGGCCATGGCTGCGGCACTGGTGCTGGGCGGGCTCGCCGGCTGCCAGCCGTCGGCCATCGTCCCGAGCCTGGTCAGTCCCGGCCGGGCGACTGTCCGCAACGGGGTCCGCGTGCAGGTGGCCATCCAGCGATTCCTCCCCAAAACCCTGCGGACGCAGGCAGTGATCGCCGACATCGTCCGGTACAAGGTCATCCTGTGCAAAGCGGACGGCACGCTATTCTGGGGACAGGACATCCGCCCGGGGGATCTGAACGACACGACCCTGGTGGCTGCCATATTCGACACCGTGCCAGATGGCAGCTACACCGTCACCGTCGATGCCCTCAATGCTGCCCACGTATCGATCATGACAGGGGGGGTGCCTGTCCGTTCGTTGAACCAGGTCACGGTCACTTCGCCAAATGTCAGTTATTCCGACTATCCTACCGGCGTCCGCACAGACAGCCTGCTGGTGCAGATCGGCCTGAACAGCGGCGTCAGCGCACCTGCCGGCCAGGTGTTGGTCAACATGGCGGCTGGTGGCACCCTGTACGCAACGCTGACAGAGCCCGGTACGCAGCGTACGCTGGCATCGTTCAATTCGCTCGTATCGCCGTTCAAATTCACCTCGGTCGCGGATGGCACCTACGCCGCCTGGGGCTTTTTCGTCAACGGTACCCTGGCGACGTTGCCCGGGCCCTCTGCAGGCACCGTCACCGTCTCAGGCAGCGGGAGCACCGTCAGCGGTAGCCTGACACTGACGCCGACGGCGGCGACCGTCTCCACCGTGGCGGGTGGCGGCTTAGGCGATGTGGCCACGCCGGCCACCGTCGATATCGCAGATGCTGCCATCCTTACCGACAGTGCGGACAATCTGTTCCTGCTGGATCGCGATCGTAGGCAGGTGCGGGCATTCAGTCCGACCGGTGCCACGCTCTTTGGAGTCAGTCTGCCGGTGAATCAGGTCGGACGGCTCGTTGGCGGGGGGTATGCGAACGTGGACGGGACCCCCGCCCAGCAGCGTTCGCTGACCAACCTGACGTGTCAGACGATGGATGCGGCCGGCAACCTGTTCATCGCCGAATCCGAAACCCACCGGGTTCTCGTCGTGCCGCGTGCCACAGGGATGCTGTTCGGCCGCAACTTGACTGCCAATGCCACCTACGTGCTGGCCGGGACGGGCACGGCCGCCAACGGCGGGGACGACGAGGTGCCCTGGAATTCCGGACTGGTGGCGATCCGGTCGCTGGCCTGCGATGCCGACGGCAACCTCTATATCCTCGGCCAAAATCAGCTGCAGATGATCGCCCGCGTCCCCGGCACCTATTTCGGCAAATCAATGAATGCAGACCGCATTTACACCCTGATCGGCGGCGGCTGGAGCCTGCCGAATTCGGAAGGCCTGGCCCTCGGTGCCTACACGCTCGGCGGTACGGAAACGGCGATCGCGGTGGACGCCCAGCGGAACCTGTACATGGCGAGTATCCACTACGGCACGGTGATGATCCCGTCCGCGGCAACGACGCTTTGGAATGGCGTGAACAAGGCGGCCAACACCTGCTGGCGCCTCTCGACGGAACCCGCTGTCGGCCTATGTCTGGATCCGACGGGCAACCTCGTCTATGCGACGGGGAGCAACTACGTGAAGATGATCGCCAGGGTCACGCAGACCTGTTTCAACCAATTCATGACGGCCAATCAGGTCTACACCCTGAGCGGTAACGGCAATAACTCACCGGAGGGCAGTGATGGCGATCCGGGCTCGACCGTGGGCCTCACCGCCCGTGACCTGCACGCCGACCGCCTTGGCAATATCCTGGTCCGAGACGCCACATACAACCGCCTGCGGATGATCGCCAGCCAGGCGGCGACGATCTACGGGAGGACCGTGGCTGCCGGGCGGGTCTACAACCTCGTCGGCTCAGGCACCACGCCGATCCGCCGGGACGGCGTGTCTGCGGCGCAGGCCGTGTTCAGCTCCAACCGGGGCAACGAAGCGTTGTGGATGACCCCGCAGGGCGATTTCGTCGTCGCCCACGATTCGCTGATCTCCATCC
Source organism: Candidatus Sericytochromatia bacterium (assembly GCA_014377495.1). GTDB lineage: Bacteria > Cyanobacteriota > Sericytochromatia > JACMPN01 > JACMPN01 > JACMPN01. Next base: position 8,031 of record JACMPN010000535.1, on the reverse strand, counting down.
TGCCGGCGGCGACCGTTTCGGCGTACGGGCAGACCCTGACGGCGGGCACGATCCAACACCTCGTCGGCTTGGGCGCTCTGGAAACCGATGGCGCCGCCGGCAGTGACACGCGCATCCGCAATCCCCTGCACATGCGCACCGACCTGCACGGCAACATCGTCTTTTTGGACATGACCCGCGTGCGCATCCTGCCCCGGCAATCGGGCATCCATTATGGTCGGGCGATGGTGGCTGGCAACGTTTACACCCTGACCGGCATCACCAGCTCATACAGCAATACCGGCGACGGCGGCCCTGCCACCGGCGCCACCGTGTGGCCCCGCCGCCTGGCGTTCGACCAAGCCGGCAACCTTTTTATTGGCAGTCAGGACCGGGTGCGGATGTTGCCTTATCTGGATGGCACATCCTATGGCGCCGCCCGGGTGGCGGGAACCATCTACACCGTCGTTGGCGGTGGTGGCCAGCCGGTGGCCGATGATCAGCCGAGGCTGGATGGCTCCTTCGCCGACATCGTCAGCGTGGAAGTTTACGACGACTATTTCCTTGTCGGCTGCAAGGGCGATGCCAAACTGTATCTGGTCACCTCGGGAGCCAAACGGCTTTACGGTGCATTGCGTCAGGCCAACCGCACCTATCACATTGCCGGCGACGGGTCGTCCACCGCGAATGCGAATCTAGGCAGTCTTGGCCTGAACGCCGGGATCGAGTCGCCCCAGGACAGCACCTGTCTGGATGCGGCGGGCAATCTTTACATCGCTTACGGCAATCTGGGCATCGTCACGATGGTGGCCCCTGATACCCGCATATACCGGGTCGCCGGGGTACAGGCCGTGAGTCCGGTCGGCGACGGCGTCGGACCCGAAGCGGTCGGCTTGCAGCCCCGCAGCATAACCATGGCGCCGAACGGGGCGCTGTACGTCCTGTCGCACGGGCTGATCCGCAAGATCGCCGGGCCCTAGCGGCATTGGCGCCATGGCCCCTGCCGGCCTTGGGGCGACATCCGGCCCCATGCGAGAATGGAAATGTCGCCTGTCGCCTGCCGATCGATCGAGGAACCCATGTCCCAGCCAGTCGCTTCGGCCCTGCCCGTGCTGCCGTTGCCCATCGAACGGGCGTTGAAGGCCTTCATCCAGGCGGCGGACGACCTGTTGGGGGACGACCTCGTCTCGGTGGTCCTCTATGGCTCGGCTGCCGAAGGCCGCCTGCGGGCCATGTCGGACGTCAATCTGCTGATGGTCCTGACGGCCTTCCGGCCGGAAGCCCTGGATGACCTGCGGGAACCGTTGCGGCTGGCGAAAGCGGCCTGCAACCTGAACACGATGTTCGTCCAAGTGTATGAGATCTCGCCGTTGGCCCGGGCCTTTGCCGGCAAGTTCTCCGATATCCAGCATCGGCACGTCGTCCTGCTGGGTGACGACCCGTTCGCCACGCTGGTCATCCCGAAAGAAGCGGTGATCAGCCATCTCCAGCAGACGTTGCTGAACCTGACCCTGCGCACCCGGGAGGCGTACCTGCTGCGCAGCCTGCGGGAAGAACAGCTCAGCCCGTTGCTCGTGGACCTCGTCGGTCCCTTGCGGGCGGCGGCGGCGACCCTGCTGCGCCTGCAGGGCCAGCCGGCCCATTCGCCCAAGGCGGCCCTGGCCATCGTGGCGGAGCGCGAAGGCGGCATGTATTGGCTGTCGGCCCTGGACCAGCTGTCGGCCTTGCGTGAGGGCGAGGTGGCGCCGCCCGGCGTCGCCACCGACATGGTCCTCAACCTGCTGACCCTGATGGAACGGCTGCAACTCTGCGTGGACCAACTCGCATGACGGATCCCTTCCAGTGGCCCGGGCCGGCCTTTTTGCTGGCCTACATCGGCTTGGGCCTGATCGTGGTGACCGTGTCGATCCTCATCCTGCGCGTGATGGAAGGGGGCAGCCCGCCCAAGGCAAGCCTCAGTGACGCTTACCTGCTGTCGTGTCTGCGGGGTGGGCCGCAGGAGGCGATCCGGGTGGTTTTGGCGGCCCTGCTGGACCGGGGCCTGATGAGCGTCGATGATCGGGGCCTGTTTGCGGTGGCGGAGGACCGTGAGGGGTTCGCCCGTCGGCGGATCGAGCAGGCGGTGCTCGCGGCGGCGGCGATGCCCGTGACCCTGGAAACCATCCTCGCCGACCCCGACGTCGTCGCTGCCGGGGCGGACTACGCCCGGCAACTCGCCGGTCTGGGTCTTTTGCCGGATGGGACGGCCCTGCGGCGGCGGGTGTTGCTGCGCTGGACCGGCATCGGCCTCATGCTCGGGACGGCAGGGATCAAGCTGGTGGTCGCCATCGCCAATGGTCATCGGAACGTGGGCTTGCTCGTCCTGGCCGCCGTGTTTTTCAGCGGTGTGCTGGCCCTTGGCGGTCGGACCCGCCGGACGATCAAAGGCGAGATCCTGCACACGGACCTGCGCAGCCTCTATGCCGGGCTGCACCGTCGGGCCGCCCAGCTGCAGGCGGGCGGGGCGGGTCAGGAGCTGGCGCTGCTGGCCGGGGTATACGGCTTGGCTGCCTTGCCGGAATCGGTGTTTCCGGCCCGACGGTTCCTCGCCACACCCACAACCGGTGGCTGGACCCACGGCGATTCGACCGGTGGGTATGACGGCAGCGTCAGCAGCGGTGCCTACAGCAGTAGCACCAGCAGTTGCAGTAGCGGGTGTGGCGGCGGGTGTGGCGGCTGCGGGAGCTGAGCATGGCGGACCGTTTCGGCATCGGCTGGCGACCCGAGTTGGCGGCGGGCATCCTCAGTCATGCGGGCACACCAGGCGACGCACGGCCACACACGCCGGTGGTGGCAATGGTGATGGCGCTGAGGTTTGTCGGGGTGGCTATGGGCGGTGGCCAAGTTCCACTAGAATTGTTTCATCGTGGCATTACCGAAGGGACGCAGGGATGGACGGCTACACGGTTGAACAGGTCGCGGCGGGAGACGTCGTCTTTTGCGAAGGGGATGCGGCCAAAGTCGCTTACCTGCTGCTTTCAGGTCGGGTGGCCCTCAGCCGGGAGACCGACAGCGGCACGATCATCCTGTCGGAGCACGGCGAGCGCCAGATCTTCGGCGAAGCGGCCGTCGTGGAAGAATGCGACCGGGACTGCATGGCCCAGATGGTCGAAGACGGCCAACTGGTGACGATCGGCGCCGACATGCTCAATGCCCAGCTGGAACAGTCACCGCCGATCGTCCGGACCATCGTCCGTTCGCTGGTCTCGCAGGTGCTGCGGGCCAATGCCCGGTTGAGCCCCGAGCAGGACCGGGACCTCTTTCTGGCTGCGGCGCATCTTTTGTATCAGATGAATCTGGCCGCCCGGGCCGACGGCACCCACAGCCTGCCGTACGAGCGGGCGATGAAAACGATGTCCATCGTGCTGAGCCGGTCGATCCCCGAGATCGACATCGTGCTGGGTATCTTTGCCGACCTGAAGCTGATCGGCTTCACCCACCACGGCAACAAGGCCCCGCACCTGACCTTCCTCGTCCAGGACGGTTTTCTGGGCAAAGCCTTACGCCACCACGACGAGACGGCCGGCAAAGCCCTATCGGCCGGCAGGTCCGAGTTGGTCCTTGTGCCGGCCGGCGCCGAGTGTGACACGCAGGAGACGAACAACGATGACTAGCCCTTTCCTGTATGCAGGGATCAATCCGCAAGTTTGGCAGATCATCCGTTCCGGCCTGCTGGCCCGTGGTCTGGCAGAGCCCCGGCAGGTCCCCCGGCCCGGCGATATCTCGGCCGAGACCCTGCAAGGGGTGACCCACGTGTTCGTCGACGGACCGTCACCGCGCCTGCAGCGGGTCATTGACGAGGTGCGGGCGGCCGGACAGGCTGTGCCCGTGATCTGGATGGCCACGGAGGCTGAGCAGTCCCGGGCCAAGCCTGATCTGACTCAGCTGGCGGCGGCCGTGCTCGACTGGACCGCAGCCCAGCTGGCCTGGACCCTGCCGGGTGAAGTGCTGCCGACGGCATTGCCCGAAACGCCCGTCCTCGTCCCGTCCGGCCTCGGGGAGTTGGAAGCGGAGCGGGTCGCCTATCTGGAGACAGGTGGGTATGAATCCAGCGGTCCGACGGACCGGTTGAACAGATTGACCGACTGGGTCGCCGAGTACTTCGGGTTTCCGATCGCCTTCGTCAACCTGATCGGCCGCGAGATGCAGATAGCCAAAGCCTTGTCGGGGATGCCCGAAGGTATGTCCATGGACATGCCCAAGGAGCTGTCGATCTGCCAATATGTCGTGGCCGGCAATCAGCCCCTGGTCATCCCGAATATCCCCGAATCGACGTTTTTCAAGGATGCCGGCGTGGCCTCGATGATCGGCATGGAAGCCTATGCCGGTGTCCCGCTCGTCAACGAGCACCAACTCGTCATGGGCTCGCTCTGCATGGTCGACATGCAGCCCCACACGATCAGCCTGACCCAGATGGAGGTGCTGACCGCCGTGGCGAAGGTGGTCACCGACTCGCTCGACGACCATACGCCGGACGATAGCCGGTTGCTCCTTTCCGGCGGGTCGTTCAACCGGCTGTTGCAGGCCCTGCTCCAAGATGCCCAGGCGTCCGGACAACCGCTCTGCGTGGCCAGCCTGCCGAAACGGGCCGCCGGGGCCGGCTGGCGGGAAGGGCTCGAGGTCTTCACCGTGTCCACCATGTGGGATTGCCTGGTCTGTCTGCCGCAGACGACCCGCAAGGATGCCACGGCCCGCCTGACCGAGGTGCTCACCGAGATGGGGATCACCGTCAAACCGGTCATCGTCGAGGCCCAGCCCGGCCAAAAGTGGATGACCCTGTTGTCCGAGTTGACCAACCAGATCCGCAAGGCACAAGGCGTTGAACAAGCACGCTGAGCGATCGAACGATTCCTCGGGGGTGGCGGGCAAGCCCACCGCTTTGATGGGTGGCATTCTCACCTCACCCCCCAGCCCCGTCTCCATCTTGGAGACGGGGCGCCTCTTGGCGTTTCCTTGTTCGTTGGGCACGCCGCAGGGGCGATGCGATGGCTGTGAACATCTGCTAGGAGTTGCATGAACCCGAGTCCCTATCTCTACGCCGGCATTGATCCCGATGTCTGGCAAACCCTGCGTCATGGCCTGCTTGCCAGGGGGCAGGCCGAGCCCCAGCGGCTGGCCGGGCCCGCTGACGTGTCGGTAGCCGCCCTGGTGGGGGTTTCCCATCTGTTCGTCGATGGTCCCGCCTCTCGCCTGCAGGGCGTGTTGGACACGATCGACACGGCCGGCCTGGGCGTGCCGGTCGTCTGGATCGCCACCGACGAGTCCCGGCGTGCGGCATCCCCCGAGCTGCTGGCCCGGGTCCTGGAGGTCTGGGATTGGCCGGCGCCGCAGATCGCCTGGCTCCTGCCCGACGAATGGGTGCCGCAGACGCTGCCCGAGTCGGTCCTGGTGGCGCCGGACGGGATCGGCCCGGACGAAGGGGCACGGCTGGCCCATCTCGAATCCGGGGACTACGGGACCCTGGGGCATTCGGCCCAATTGCAGCGCTTTACGGACTGGGTCACGGCCTATTTCGGCTTTCCGATCGCCTTCGTCAACCTGGTCGGCCGGGACATGCAGTCCTCCCTGGCCCAATCCGGGCTGCCCGACGACATGGTCATCGAGATGCCGCGTGAGATGGCGTTCTGTCAATTCGTCGTGGCGGGCAACCAGCCAGTGCTGATCCCCGACATCCCGCAGTCGCAGGTGTTTCAGGATGTCGGCCTGGCGGCGATGATCGGCATGCAGGCCTATGCGGGGGTGCCGATCGTCAGCGGCAACGAGCTCGTCATGGGCTCGTTGTGCATGGTCGACACCGAGCCGCATGCTGTCACGTTGACCCAGGTGGAGGTCCTCAGTGCCGTGGCGGCAGGCGTGTCCGAAGCCCTGCATGCACCAAACCCCCGGGATGGCCGCCTGCAGGTCAGCCGTCCGGTCTTTCAGCGCTGGGTCCATGCCGTACTGCAGGATGCCCAGGCCTCGGAACGTCCGCTCTGTCTGGCCCGCCTGCCGGGTGTGGCGGCGGAGGCGGCCTGGGCTGAGGGCCTCGATTTCATCACCGTCACCGAAGATGGCGATTGCCTCGCCTGCCTGCCGCAAACGACACGGGCGAGCGGTGAGCCCCGGATGGTGGCGCTCTTGGCCGCCCTCGGCGATGCCGGGCGCCCAACCCTGATCGAAGCGGGGATCGGCAAGCCGAAGCCCTGGCTGTCAGCGGCTTTGGATACCCTGCTGGGCCTGGGTCAGGGGGCTTTCTAGCCCATGGCCCGTTTGGCGGCTGTCTCGATGGCGGCCAAACCCTCACGGAACGCCTCGGTGGTGGGCCATGAGTACCCGATCCGCATGTAGTTGTCGCCCATTTCGAACCAATGACCCGGGCCGACAAAGGTCTTGTATTCCTCGACCAGCAGGCGGTAGAAAAGCGCCGTGTCGATGTTCAGTTCGGCCTTGAAGCGGGGAAAGCAGACGACGGCGGCCTGGGGTTCGACCCATTCCAGGACGCTCTGGCGGGGCATCCAATCCTTGAGGATGGCGAAGTTTGCGGCGGTGTGGGCCCGGATGGCGGCCAGGTAGGGATCTTTCTTTTCGAGGTACTGCAGGGCGATCGATTCATCGACAACGGAATTGGTGATGAAAATCTGTTCTTTGGCGGCGAGGAAGGTTTCCATCAGGGCGGCGTTTTTGCAGATGATCCAGCCGATCCGGATGCCGGGCAGGCCGTAGGCCTTGGAGACGGACGACACGGAGATCACCCGGTCACTCAATGTCGCGGCCAGCGGGTGGTGCTTGGGCTCGGTGATGTCCCGGTACGTCTCGTCGACCAGCAGGTAAGTCTCATGGGCGGTGGCCAGGTCGATAAGGGTCTGCAGATCGGCTTGGGTTTTCAGGGTGCCGGTCGGGTTGTGGGGGTTGGTGATGCTGATCAGTTTGGTGTCGCGGGTGGTTTTGCGCTGAAACTCGCTGATGTCCGGCTGGAAGCGGTTTTCAAAGGTCAGCCGGACGAGATCGACGTTGGCCCCGATGGCCCGGGGGGTTTCCAGGTTGGTGCCGTAGTTGGGGTGCTCGACGATGACGTGGTCGCCCGATTCGAGCAGGGAGGTATGGATCATGAACAGGGCCGCAGCGGCCCCGGGGGTGACCAGGACGTCGTCGGCATCGATGCCGGGATATTGGGCGGCGATCACCTCACGCAGCCGCCGGTCGCCCCGGTGCTCGCAATACAGCAGGGTCAAGTCCTGCAGGGAGATGTTCAGATCCTGCAGCACGGCATCGGTCACCGAACTTTCCGACAGATTACAGGCGATGTTGCCGTAGCCGAACTCCTCCGGGGACTCTTTTTCGATCGGCATACGCGTGTATTTCATGTCGGTTCCTTACATGGCAGGGCGTGGGCCTGATCCATTGGCGAGCAACAGCTGTGCAATAGTGATCACGTGCCTTTGTGGGGGACGAGCGTCCCGAACGCTTGGTGTATGGTACCATAATCCTTCAAAGCGCCTGATCGTGGGCCCTCTCGGGTTTCGGCAAGGGTGGGGCGGCGATCGGTTTTAGGGCCAAATGGCCTGGAAACTGACCGTTCATCCCGGTAAGGTGGCAAGCTGGAAGCGCAATCCACCGGTGTTCGATGGCGATTGGGTTTGACCGACGCCTGCATGGATGACAACGCTTGGTGTGCTCCGACCGGCGGCCCGATGGGTGCCGTCTGCGTGGGACCATCAGGGCGACACGGCACTAGGGAAAGGGCGATGGCATGGTAATCGAGCAGGCAAGTCGTGGCGGCATCCTCATCGTCGAGGATGACATCGACATCCGCGAGACGCTCGCCGAGATCCTGGCCGACGAGGGGTACTCCGTCGCCAGCGCCGCCAATGGCCTGGATGCCATCTCGTATCTCCAGACGGAGGCCATGCCCTGCGTGATCCTCCTGGACCTGATGATGCCGGTGATGAGCGGTTGGGAGTTCCGGGCCAAACAGCAGCAGGATCCGACGCTGGCCGGCATCCCGGTCGTCGTCCTCTCCGGCGACGGCAACAT
>JACMPN010000534.1 GCA_014377495.1 Candidatus Sericytochromatia bacterium | reverse complement strand
TCCGAACGCCGCCCCGACCACTGTCAGGAGCACTTTGATGCCGACGGTGACTGCCAGCGCCCGTTTGCCGAAACAGGCGGCCATGACCAGCCGGCCTTCGAGCTGCAGTCGGAGACTCACGGGCAATCCGGCCTGGATGAACTCGCTGACGGCGGCCAGACGATCCGTTTCCGGGACCGGATCGCCGGCCGGCCGCGCCGGCGGGTGCAGGAGACGCTTGCGGAGGACCAACCGGTCACCCTGGGTGAGCGCCGTGGGCAGCAGGTGCCAACACAGCATCGCCACGGCGATCCCGGCCAGAATGACCAGGGCCTCAATCGTCACAGGCATGTCGGGCCCTCCTAAATCGGGAAATTGACGATGCGCCGGATGGTCAGGTACCCGCAGATCTGGGCCAGAAGGGCTGCGGCCATCACCTGCTGGCCGACGGGGTGGAGCAGGAACGGCATCAGATAGCTGCGGTTCCCCGTCCAGAGAAAGAAGAAGAGGCCGAAGGGCAGCAAGCCGATGACGAGGCCGGAAAGCTTGCCCTGCGCCGTCAGGGACTGGACTTTGCCTTTCAGCTTCATGCGCTCGCGCACCGTGCCCTGGATATTCCCGAGGAGCTCAGCCAGATTGCCGCCGGTCTCCCGCTGGATGAGCATCGCCTGGACCAGCATGTCGATCTCCACCGTCGCCAGACGCCGGCGCATGTCCTGCAAGGCGGTCTCGGGGCTCTGGCCCATCTGCAGGGCCCGGTCGAGGCGGCGGGACTCGGGCCCCAAGGGCGCCGACAGGTCCTCTCCAAGGTTTTGAAAGGCATGGGACAGGGTGTGACCGGCTTTGAGGGAATTGATCATCATCACCAGGGCATCGGGCAATTGCTCGTTCAGGGCCAACTGGTTGGCCGTCAGCCGTTTGCGGAGTGCGGCGGCGGCCACGAGCGGCAACGCCAATCCAGCGGCGACTCCCACTGTCGCATCCTGCAACCACACGCTTATGGCCAGGGCCACGCTGGTCCCCGTCAGGCCCATTAGGGCCAGCGCTTCTTTGGCATGAAGGGGAATCTGCAGGCGGTCGAGCAGATGATCCAGGCCCCGGTCGCCACGCTGGAGATGTCGGGGGCCCTCCGTGGTGACCGTTACCGGACCACGGTCGAGCAGCAGCCAAACGACGGCGGCGACGCCGAGAAATGTCAGACAGGCGGCTAACCACATAGGTGGATCTCCTCGCGTTCAGCCGGTCACACCGGCCGGACGGTCACAGTCTTGGCCATCAGCCCACGCAGGCGGTATCCGGTCCGTTGCCAGACCGTGCTCGCTCCAACCGGCTGGCCGGACACCCCTGGCGCTGGTTCCCATCCCAGGGCGATGTCGGCCAGCGCCTGCCGCATGGGACCCGTCCCCAGACGGGGCTCGCCGAGATTGCGGGTCCTGATGACGGCGGCGGGATCCCAGGGCAGGACGGCATGGATCGGTCCCAGGAGGTCGGCAATCTCCGCATGGCTGACCGCCATAGGCGGCGGCGTGGCCGCCACCACCAGCCGGACCCGCTCCCGCAGGCCGAGGTGCTTCAGCAGGGCCAGGCACCGCTGACCTGTCACCAGCCCCGGGATGTCCGCCCGGACGACGAAGGCAATGCAATCGGCGAGGCTGAGGGCAGTGATCTGGGACGCCCGCCAGGCCGCTGAAATGTCCATGACGATGCGGTCATGTCCCTCTCGGGCAGTGGTGAGCAGCGCCGTGACGTGGGCGGGCGTCAGGGCCTCCGTCTCCGCCGGTGGCGGGGCCGCCAGCAGGCCCCCGTGCCCCCCTGCCGGGGTCACCGCCGGGGCCAGCAGCTCGGCCGTGAGGTCGTGGGCGATCGGCAGCAGATCGGACCAGGTCTTGGCCGGGACCACATTCAGCAACGTGTCCAGGGCCCCGAACGGCAGACCGAAATCGATCATCAGCGCCTCGGGGCCCGCCAAATGGACCGTCAGTAGCGAACGGCTGATCTCGTCACTGGGACTGAAAACCGCCGTCAATTGGCTGATCGACATGGCCATATCCTCCTAGGGTGCGGGAAGGGTCGGTGCCGCCGGCCCGCCGCCGGGGGCGACCTTGGGGAGCATCTGACGGAACTCGTCGCTGTGCTGCTGCAGGGCGGGTGGCTCGGCCCGGGTGGCCTGCACCAGTTGCGGCGTGACAATGATCATCAGCTCGGAGTCACCGTTGAGGAACTGGTGACTCTTGAAGAGTTCGCCGAGGATGGGAATATCGCCCAACCCGGGCAGTTTGGTGACGTTGTGGGCCTCTTCCGAGGCGATCAGGCCGCCCAGGGCCAGACTCTCCATCGGGGCCAGGCGGACCTCGGTTTCGGCCTTGCGTGTCCGCAGGGCCGGCACGCGGAAATTGTTGATCGTGATCCCGTTGTTGAAGTCCAGCGAGCTGACCTCGGGCTTGAGCTTGAGCTGGATCCGTCCATCGTCGAGCAGCGTCGGCTCCGTTTCGAGCCGGATGCCATACTCCTTCCAGAGGATCGTCGTCATCCCGAGGGCCTGCTGGACGGGGATGGGGATCTCACCGCCTGCCAGAAACTTGGCCGTGGAGCCGCTGTTGGCCACCAAGGTGGGCCGGGCCAGGAGCCGGGCCTTGTTCTCTCGGACGAGCAGATCGATCTTGACGGAAAGCGGATCCCGGAACAGCCCCCCCAGGCCGGTTAGCGCCGCCAGAGGGCCGCCTTCCTGCAACGCACCCTGCAGCGGCTGGAAGAGGAATTGCTCAACGCCATTTTTGACGTCGGTGACGTGCCGGGTACCCCAGGTGACGCCCAGTTCCTTATTCGCAGTCTTGGTGATCTCCAGCACCCGGATGCTCACCTGGATCTGCTCGCCGGCCTGGATAGCCAGTTCGCTGATGATCCTGGTCGCATACGTGCCGGCCACCCGCTCGGCGAGGGCCTTGAGGCGGGCGGTCCGCACCGTCCCCTGCAGGATGACCGTGCCGTTGGCCATCGTGACGGACAGATCGTGCGATCCGGTGATCTGGGTCAGGGCCGGCAAGAGACCCTGCAGGTCCTGCCCGACGGACACCTCATAGGTCCGCCGGCCCGAGCGGGTCCAGACCATCAGGCTGGTGACACCGCCGGCCTTGCCGTTGATGAGCACTTCCCGATCGGGCAGGACGACGACATCGGCGATGGACGGATCGCTGATGGCCACCCGGGTGATCGCTTCGGGCATCTGCACCACCTCGGACCGGCCGAGGATCACGTGGAGCTCGTTTTCGGCCGCGTAGGCCGACGGGACCGCAGCCGACATCAGGACGGTCGTAGCCAGGGTGGTGACTGTGGTGGCGAAATGGGGACGGTGCATGGCTATCCTCCTGATACGTCGCGCTGGGTACCGCGGATGACCTCGATGACCGGACGGACCGCGGGCGGGGCCACGGTGGCCGGCTTGGCGGGAGCCGGCGGGAGGGGCGGAGCGGCCGCCGGTCGGCTGACGGATACCCGGGCCGGTGGCCGCTCCTGCCAACGCACGCCGCCCGTCTTGATCAGCCGGGTGTCGCCGTTGGCCCGCAAAGCCAGGCGGATCTTGCCGTGCTCCGTGGCCAGGGTGAGCATCTCGGCCTCGGCCGGGTCGGCAATGATGGTGACCGAGGTGGCCAGCTTGGCCTGCCGGCCGTTGCGATCTTCACGATCCTGGGCGACGGCCAGGACCAGGAGATTTTGGACCACCACCTGGGCCCTGGCCCCCTCGTTGTCCCGTTCGTTGCGGGCGCCGATGACGTCCACCCGATGGCCCGGCTTGATGAAGCCCGCCACGCCCGACACCTCGTCGACGGCCAGGGTGACGGCCCGTTTGCCGGGGGGGATCGTGAAGGTCATGCCGCCGTCACTGCCGAGCGGGTAGAGCTTGACCGGGCTGAGGGGATCGTCGGGAAAGAGGGGGATGCGGCTGATCCGGTCCGTCGCGGTATCCAGCCGTTGCAGGCCGTCCGCCGGAAACAAGCGCTGCGGCACCTGGCGGATCCGCAGATCCCCCGCCGTCAGCTTGGTTTCGGCAGCGACGGCCCGGGCCGCAACGACGACCGGCACCAGCGTCTCGTTCGTCCGTTCCGCCTGCAGTTGCCGGAGGTACAGGACGAGACCGAGACTGGTGGCGGCCCCTAGACCAATGGCAAGAATAATCGGCCCTTTGGGCCTGGCGACAGTGGCAGTCACAAAGCCCCCCTATTCGACGCGCATAACGGTGGTCCCGGTCAAAGGGAACGGGTTGGGAACGAGTTGCATGGTGGGTAAGAGCAGGTCGAGGGCATAGGTGAGCGTGACATCGATCTGGGGCCTGCCGGCCACCGTGCTCCGGGTGATCCGGGTGGCAAGCTGACCGGGGCGCAGGCCGGACGACTGCAGGTACGTCGATACAGCGTCTTGCACCTGGGTGTCGGTGTCACCGACAGAGGCCCGACGGGCCCCTTCCCGGGAAGCGTTGGTGACCAGAGCCATCGCCTGCAGGGCCCGGCCCCATTCGATGATCCCGAAGAGCAGGACCAGCAGCATCGGCACGACGAGGGCAAACTCGACCAGTGCCGTCCCCCGTTGGTGCGTCCCCCGGTGGCGCCCCCCCTTAGAGCGCCTGGCCTGTATCAGCCGATCGTGCATGGTTACACCTCTTGTCATGGCGCCGCAGGCACGGCGGTGCCCGGGCAGGGTGGGCAACCGCCGCACGTCGGGCGGCCTGAGTCACCGGCGAAGTTCAGAAGGGGGTTGCGATATGTTGTAGGGGAAAGTCCAGACCCATCAGCTGAAACCGTTCGATGGCCCGAGGCCGCAACCCGGTGGGCCGAAACTCACCCAGGATCGTCCCATCGGCACCGCGTCCCGACCGGCGGAACTGGAAGACGTCCTGCATCAGCAGGACGTCCCCTTCGGAGCCCGTGATCTCGCTGATCGCAGTCACCCGCCGGCTGCCGTCCGACAGCCGCTCAGTCTGGACGATGAGATCCAGCGCCGAGCCGATCTGCTCGCGGATGGCGCGGAAAGGCAGGTTGGCGCTGGCCATCAGGACCATCGTCTCCAGTCGGCTGATCGCATCCCGGGGCGTATTGGCGTGGACTGTCGTCAACGAGCCTTCATGACCGGTGTTCATCGCCTGCAGCATCGTCAGGGCCTCGGGGCCCCGCACTTCACCGATGATCACCCGATCCGGGCGCATGCGCAGGGCGTTGCGCAGCAGCTGTTCGATGGTCACCGCCCCCTGACCCTCCTGGTTGGCCGTGCGGGTCTCCAGCCGGACGACGTGAGCCTGTTGCATCTGCAGTTCGGCGGCGTCCTCGATCGTGATCAGGCGTTCCCCGGCGGGGATAAAACCGCTCAATGCGTTCAGCAGGGTCGTCTTGCCGGATCCCGTCCCGCCGGAGACGAGGATGCTGCACCTGGCCTGGACGCAGCACTGGAGGAAGAGGGCCATCCCGTCCGACATGGCACCCAGGCCGACCAACGCCGGCAAATCGAGGCGATCAACGGGGAACTTGCGGATCGTCAGGACCGCCCCGTCCAGGGCCAGGGGCGGGATGATGGCATTGACCCGGCTGCCGTCCGGCAGTCTGGCATCCACCATCGGCGCACTCTCGTCGATGCGGCGGCCGACCCGGCCGACGATGCGCTGGATAATACGCAGCAGGTGCGACTCGTCCTCGAAGCGCACCTCGGTCTGCTGCAGGCGGCCCCGTTTTTCGATCCAGACCGACTGATGGCCGTTGACCATGATTTCGGACACGGTCCTGTCGGCCAGCAGGGCTTCGAGGGGCCCCAGTCCAAGCATGTCGTCCCGGATGGCTTCGACGAGTTGGCGTTGCTGCGTATCGGTCAGGAGGTGGCGTTCCGTCGTGACACGGATAGCAACTTCCTGTTCGATGGCTGCACGAACCTGCTCGTGGGAGCTCCCCGGAGGCAGCCGCTTGATCAGCTGATTCTGAATCGCCGTCTTCAGGGGAGTCAACGCCGGTGACACCACGTCCCCAAGGGAAGTTTGCACAGTCATAAGGTTTCCCATCCCGCACTCGTTGCGGTGGTGATCAATCGATCAAGGCGATGGCCTGGGTCCCGACAGCCGACGTCGTACCGTCGGAGGTGCCGTCCATGTCGACGTAGCGGACGAACTGGCCGACGACTTCGGCCGGGTCATTCCAGGAGGTAATAAAGAATGAGGCGAATCCGGCGACGGTCACGCTGCTTTTGCCTTTGCCGAAACTGTCCTGTTTGATGACGATCAACGTCACCACCCGTGGGCAATCCGGCTCACCGGCGGCGACGGCGGCCGCATAGCTCGTATGGGTGTCTCCGCCGATCAGCGTTTCGGCGCCCTGACTGGTCGGTCCGACCATATTGCCCGTCTCGGTGGGGACGCTGTCGCCGATCTGGAACCGACTCTGACTGCCCGAGATGATCGTTTGCCGGTAAATGGAACCGCCCGAGCCATCGAGGGACAGGGCTTGAAAGTTGCCGCCACCGGAATACTCACCGGACTTGGACGTCAGTTTCAGCTTGAAGGTCGTGCCTTCCGGATATCCGGCGAAGTCTTGGGCGGGTATGCCCCACGGGCGCAGGCCGGACATGCCGGTCGCCGACTGCAAGGCGGCTGTGGCGCTGGCAGGGATCGGGTAACTCATGATCCCCATGACCCTGGCAAACACCGTGTCGACTGGCCGGACGACGGCGACCCTGACGCTGTTGGGCGTCGGAAACGTGACGTCACCGGCGGCGATGGCGACCCCGTTGCGGTTGGCAAAGTCCAAAGACGCCGACCTGGCCGGTGCCGTCCCGCTCGGGAGGTCCTTGCCTCCAGCCAGGGCGGCGGCGTCGACCACCCGTTGCAGGCGGGTCCGGGTAACGACGGTTCGGCCCACATCGACGGCGAGGGCCGAAACGCCCATCAGCACCATGCTGAACAGGGTGACGACGACGAGTACCGAGCCGCGTTGACGTTGCATGACGCCTCCTTGATTGCCATCCGTCCCGGTCCGGTGGTCCGGGACGGATGGCCGTGTCGATTGCCGCTACGGCCATCCGTTGCCGGCATGCGTCAGACTGGTATGTACCTTTGTGCCAAGCACCTGAGTGGCGCCGACGCGGACCACTGCGACCAGGCCCGGAATGAGGCCATACTCGGTCAGGCCTTGTTCGGCTCCGCCGTTGAGCAGATTGCGCAGGATCTGGATCATCGGGTGGTCTTTTGGCTGGTGGATGATGCTGAGGGCGTGCAGCACACGTCCACTACGGCATCTTGGTGCCGACCGTCGTCAGGGTCGTATTGACCTTGGTGCCGAGCACTTGGGTGGCACCGATGCAGACGACGGCGACCAAGCCGAGGATGAGACCGTACTCGGTCAGGCCTTGTCCGTTTTCGTCTTTGAGCAGGTTCCGCAGGATCTGGATCATCGGGTGAACTCCTTGTGATGAACGATGCAGGGTGCAAGCGGCACCTTGTCGTGAATGGTTAACCGGTGGGAGTGGCTGACCCGGCGCACGATGCGGTTTCTCCAAAGCGAAAAATGGCGATCCGACGCTGAAAAAAATCATTAACAGACAGAATTTGGCTGCGAACTCTGTAAATTTCCGCCCAGATGGCGAGGAATTTCAGCGCCAACCCAACGGTAGCCCGGAATGGGCGCAGTTGAGCACATATGTGCAATATCCTATCGATGAATTGAGCGTAAAGCATCATGAGTGCAGACTGACTGTTCAATCTGAACGAAAGACCGGTCGGATATGCGGCGGCCCGTAATGCGGGCTGGACGAGCCCTCAGCGCCAGGAGGCTCTCGTATCGATGGTTGCGTCACGAACAGCAATGTGACGGATATGGCCAGGGGGAGCACGTTACGGTAGTACGACGTTGGCCGGAGCGTCCATGGTTTGGCGGCGCGACGCAACGGAACGGCGGGACCCGACCCGGACCGGCCCTTCGATCACGGCCGGCAACGGTCCCTATGCCGCCCCAGCCCACGTCCGGACCCGTTACACCGGTCGCAGATGGCTGCGCCCAGGCGGTCCGGGGGCCCCACCATTCCGCCGGAGAGCCTCAGGTGCTACGATGCCCCGGTGCCGGACTACTGCCGCCGATGTGCGACCACCGACGACCACGTCGGTTGAGACCTGCCGGGAGCCCGCCCGCAGCCGTACCGAGCCTGTCATCACACGTGGAGGAACATGCCATGCTGGAACAGCCTTATATGGGCCTCGTGCCGATGGTGGTCGAGCAGACCAGCCGTGGCGAGCGCTCGTTCGATATTTTTTCCCGTCTCCTCAAGGAGCGGATCATCTTCCTGGGCACGGAGATCGACGACCAGATCTCCAACCTCATCGTGGCGCAGTTGTTGTTCCTCGAAGCCGAAGATCCTGACCGGGACATCTTCATGTACATCAACAGCCCCGGTGGCGTGATCACCTCCGGCATGGCCATCTACGACACGATGCAGTACATCAAGGCCAAGATCTCGACGATCTGCATCGGTCAGGCCGCCTCGATGGGTTCCTTTCTGCTCGCCGCCGGCCATCCCGGCAAGCGGATCGCCCTCCCGAACGCCCGGATCATGATCCATCAACCCTTGGGCGGTGCCCGCGGCCAGGCGACGGACATCCAGATCCAGGCTCAGGAAATCCTGCGCATGAAGAAAACCCTCACCGACCTGCTGCAGCACCACACCGGGCAGGACTCCGAGCGTCTGCGCAAGGACATGGAGCGGGACTACTTCATGTCGCCTGCAGAAGCCAAGGAATACGGCATCATCGACCAGATCCTCGAGCCCACCAAGCTGGCCGAAGTGACCAAGGGCGATGCGGCCAAGGCGGAAACCTCCACCGCCGTCTAAGCGACGACAGCGTGAAGGGCCGTCCCCGATGGGGACGGCCCTTTTCATCTCAGTGACCGGCGAACGGGGCGAAACCCCGCATGGCGGCCTAGATCCAGCGGGCGATGTTGTCGGGCGCAAAGGTGCTACTGGAATCCACACCGGAGGCCACGACGGCCTTGTTGCGGTGATGAGCGGCTGTGGCCTTGTCGTCGGGGCGCGTCTCCGCCACGCGCTTGGCCAGGGTCAGCTCGATATCGGTGATGGCGGCCTGCTGCTCACTCAGGGGCAATTTGAGGATCACCTCAAGACGGGCGGCCAAGGCGGGATCCCGCTTACGGATGGCAGCCAGACGTTTTTGGCTGATCTCGTCATCGCTGTTGTACTTCGCCCGGAAGTAAGTCCGCCAGCTAAAATCCGGCAGTGCCTGGGGTGTGTCACCCGCCAGCTGCGACGCCAACACATCACGGAAGGAAGCCAAATCACTGCGGGCCTCATCGTCCGGACCGGGGGCCCGGGCAAATGACAGTGAGGACGACAGTCCCCCGATGCTCGATACCGACACAGCTCACCCTCAGCGGACACAGTGGATTGATCCCTTTAATTATAGCGCCAGCCTGCCTGACAGTGGCGTTAAGCCCCAATGCTGTCGCGTTAAATCTGGGGAACTCCACCCAAACTCTGCAGGCATGCCATGGGTGTGGGGCGACCCGCAGCGATCGGGCGTCGATGCTGGGCCGACAAGATACGAGGCTCGCCCCGCCTGCCCTGCGATCACTCTTCGACCGGACGAGCAGCACCTGCACTGGCGTATGCGACCAGAGACGTCTGCTGATCAGCATGTCAAGACAGTTATCGGACCATCGTCCGGCCCTAACATAGCCAATTAGCCATATTGAACCCTTGCAGGCCGCTCCGATACCCGTAATCTGCAAGCCGAACCCTAACGGTGAGGAGGTGGGAGATGGCCTTGCGCAGCATGTCTCCACGTTTTATTGGCATCCTGATTAGCTCTGTCGTGCTACCCGCCTGCGGTAGCGCCCCGGCCACCCTGGCGGCATCGCATCAGAAGCCGTTTTCGACCACTCAGTTCGTCGGTGCAGCGTGTGCCCCGGCGGTGACGACCAACGTCATTCAAAGTAATTCCTTGCTGCCCTTTTCCTATCTCGGCGGTCCGTATGGCGGCCTGTTAGGCGGCCTCGGCGTCGCAGCCAATGCGTACACCGGGATCCTGGCCACGCCATTTGGCATCGGCGGACTGGCAGTCCCGCTCAACTATGGTGCGATCGGATCGGCGTTGCCCTGGGGCACCGACACCGCCTTGGCTTTCGGGCTGGGCGGCGACTCGATTGCACTGGCTCCCGCACTGATCCTGCAGCGTTCGTACCTGGCTGGCTTGGGCGGCTTGGGGACGCTGGGCGGTATCGGTGCGATCGGGTCGGCGATCCCCTATGTGGGGGCAAATGCCGGTGCGTTCGTCAATCCGGTCCTGTCTCCGGGCTTCGGGGGACCTGCCGGACAGCAGCAAATGGGTCAGGCGCCACCGATGCAGTCGATCAGCAATCAGCAGCCCATTGGCAATCAGCAGCAGATCAATTCCACGCAGCCGGTCAACACCATGAACCAGGGACCGAATATGCAACAGTCCCTCGATTCAGGTGCAATGCCGCCCGGCAATCCGAACAGCGGCCAAAACAACTTACTCAGCCAAACTGATGCACCGATGGTCCAAAACCAGAGCTTGCCCAACCTCCAGTCCAATATGTCTCAGCCGGCGGCCGGCTCAGACAGCGACTCTCTTTAGGGTGCCCCGAAATGGCCCATGGCCCTGCCATGGGCAAAAGGAGAATCACGTGAGCTACGGACGTGTGACCCAAATCCTGGTGCTTGCCACCAGCGCCCTCTCCATCGCCGCCTGCGGTATCGCCCCAATGACGGCACCGACCGCACAGGCAACGGGAACAGGATTCCAGACCAAACAGATCGTGCCCTTTACTGACGCCACGTACTTCCCGTTTGCGGCGAATCCGGTCACGCCTTGGGCCAATCCATTGGGGATCTCGCACCTGCATGACCTCGTCGTTGGCCAGGTGCTGCCGACCTTCGCAACGGCTGGCCTTGGCGGCTTCGGCGGTGGTTACGGCGGATATGGGGGCTTTGGCGGTTACCAAGGCTACGGCGGTGGCTACGGGGGGTTCAGTCCGAACTATCCCGTCGGCGGTGACATTTTCGGCGGTGCCACTGTCTGGAATCCGGAAACCGGTCGGTTCGACCGTCAGCCGCGGTCACTGCCCCCCGGCGTCGCCGAGGAAAACTCGGAGTCCTTCCGGCCAACCGGTTCGGCAATCTGGCAACGCAAATAAAATTGGGTCACTCGACATGAGGAGGTGCTGAACGTGCGTTTTATTTATGCGACCTTGGCAGCCCTAAGCCTAATGGCTGTTGGCTGTGGTCAGGTGCCACCGACGCAACAGACACCGTTTCAAACTAAACAGGTAATCATCAATGACGGCCAGGGTACCTTTGGCGCCGGCTTGGGCGGGTGCAGGATCGGCGGCCTCGGCCTAGGTGGTTTGGGCTTAGGTGGCTTGGGCCTCGGCGGGCTCGGATACAGCGGCCTCGGTTACGGCGGGTTGGCCTCGCCGTGGCTCTATAGCGGAATCGGCTACGGCGGCGGCTACGGCGGCTATGGCGGCTACGGCGGCTATGGCGGCTACGGCGGCTATGGCGGCTACGGCGGCTACGGCGGCTATGGCGGCTATGGCGGCTACGGCGGCTATGGCGGCTATGGCGGTGGCGGCTACGGCGGCTACGGCGGCTATGGGG
>JACMPN010000533.1 GCA_014377495.1 Candidatus Sericytochromatia bacterium | reverse complement strand
GGGGTCGGCGTCGGGGTCGGAGGTGGCGGCGTCGGGGTCGGCGCCGGGACGATCCCGGTGTTGTCGATCTTGCGCACGGCGTAGTTGCCGTATTCGGCCACGTAAAGCATGTTACCCGGTCCCACGACGACGGCTTTGGGGTCGTTCAGCTGGGCTGCGGGCGGGGCCCCACCGCCCATGCCCGGCACGCCGGTCCCGGTCAGGACCTGCAGACCGCTGCCACCGGACCAGTGCATCGTGTGCGTACCCCCGGACGGGATGAACATGGTCCCGGCCACGTCGACGGTCACGTCCCAAGGGTCAGTAATGTTGGCCCGGACCGTTGGGGCGCCGCCGGGACCGATGCTGTAGACGCGATTTTCATTGGGCACGGCCACATAGATCCAGCCGGCAGTATCTGTGCAGAGCCCCCGGGGCACACCGGTCATCGTGCAGATCGTGGAAACGGCGCCAGCGGTCGTCATCCGGCGGATCGTCCTGGTCGCCGAGTCGGAAATGACGAAGGTTGACCTGTACGAATCCCAGGCGATATCCCAGGGGGAGGAGAATTGGGCGACACCGGCTGCCGGGGCGGCGGTCCAGGTGCCGGGAGGGCCACCATCGGCACTGCCGGCCGTCGAGCTCCCGGCGACATGGGTGACCTGGCCACTGGAAACAAGAATCTTGCGGACGCAGTTGGCGTAATTTTCCACGACGTACAGATAAGTGCCCGTCCCGTCGAAGGCGATTCCCCGAGGATAGTTGAAGCGGGCTCCGGTACCGGTCCCATTCAGATAGCCGGCAGTGCCGGAGCCTGCCAGCGTGGCGACCGCACCACCGCCCGTACTCACGGATTTGATGGAATGACTGAGGGCGTCGGCAACGTAGACCCGGTTATTCGTCGGATGGAGGGCCAGACCCCACGGCTGCCGGAAGGGCCCTGTCGACGTCCCGCCGGCCAGGGTGCTGATGCTGGCCTTGGTGCCGAACTGGGCCTTGCCGGTGCTCTGGCCGGGCGTGGGCTCGATGCAGCTGACCACCATCATCAGCGGGGGAGCGATCGCCGCCCCCGTGACCAGTACTTCGCGACGCATGGCCTAGTCCCTCTCTCCCGACGGCCCACACACAGCGGGACCATCTATCGGCATACCCCGACATGCCTGAATTTACACCTGGTCAGCCAGACCAAACGGCCCCGGTAACCCCGAAATGGTCACTCTAGAGCGGCATCCTGCGGACCCGCCGGTTGCCGAGATCGACGATATAGAGGAACCCGCCACGGGCTTCGATATCATACGGAAAAAACAGTTTGGCACTGGTCGGTGGCCCGCCGTCCCCGGAAAACCCGGCTACGCCAGTACCGGCGATGGTGGAAATCGTCCCGTCGGTGGCCACTTTGCGAATCCGGTGATTGCCGGCATCGGCTATGTACAGGTTGCCGAGGGCGTCCACACAGACGTCCCGCGGATCGTCGAGGGCCGCGGCCGTCGCCAATCCGCCATCCGGACCGTTGCCGATGGCGCCGGTGCCGGCGATCGTCGAGATTGTGCCACCGGGTGTGATCTTGCGGATCCGGCGATTGCCGGTGTCGGCGACGATCACGTTGCCGACCAGGTCCACACAGACCGCTTGCGGATACTGCAGCGTTGCGGCCGTCCCGAGGCCGCCGTCACCGCCGTAACCACTCAGGCCGTTCCCGGCGATCGTCGAGATGATCCCATTGGCGGCAATCTTGCGGACCCGGTGGAATCCCCAGTCCGCCACATAGACGGCGCCGCCACCGTCCACGGCAACGCCCGTGGGGCTGTACACGTTGGCGACGGCCGCCTGTCCACCGTCTCCGGTGGTGGGCGCTGGTCCGCCCGGCAGGAGGATCAGACCGGTCGGACCAGCGCCTGCGAACAGGCGGATCACACCCAGGGTATCGATCACCCGGACCCGAAAATTACTCGTGTCGGCGACATACACGTTACCCGCCAAATCGACCGCCAATCCGGTCGGCAGATTGAACGATGCCGCTGTGGCAATGCCACCATCCCCGGCATACCCCTCGATCCCATTGCCGGCGATCGAGCTGATCTGGCCACTGCTGCTGACCTTACGGATACGGTGGTTGTATGAGTCCGAGACGTACACGTCGCCATTGGCTGCCACAGCGATGCCTTGCGGGCTCGACACCTCGAAGGTTGCCGCTGTCGCCAGACCGCCGTCACCACCATAGCCAATCGAACCATCGCCCGCGATCGTCACGATCTGGGGGCCGGCGGGTGGAGGCGCCCCCCCGCCACCACCACCACCGCCACCGCCACCGCCGCCACCGCCCGATGATCCGCCACCGCTGGACGAACCGCCGCCGCCCGATGATCCGCCGCTGCTGGTGGAACTGCCGCCGCCCGATGAACTGGAGGATCCTCCGGCAGCGCTGTTGGACGATCCGCCGACGCTGGGCAGACTCCCACTACCGGGGTTGGTGGTCACGAAGGGGAGGACAGTCCCTGAATCGGCGCCCGACAGATTGAGCACGGTCGAGGCCTTCGAAACGCCCCCTCTGCCGGTAGAGATGACGACTTCGACGACATAGATCCCGGGCGTGGTCGGAGTCGTCCAGAGAGTTTGCCTGTCACCCGGCGTGCTGATCTGACCGCCGGTGGCAAACCAGGAGTACTGCAGCGGCGCCCCGTCGGTATCGACGGCTTCCACGGCGAGCACGAGTTGATCGCCGGGCTTGATGCCCTGATCGGGCTTCATGGTGATCCGGTTGATCACGGGGTTGGCGACAGGCTTGCCTTGGACGGATGTACCGCTGACCCGCGGGGTGCGGCCGATGGTGATCCGGTTGTCGCAGGCACTGGTCGCAAAAACGGCCAATAGCAAGGCGGCACACGCAGCTCGCTTCATGGCCTCTCCTGTTCCATCCCGACACCGGGAGACCGGCGCTCCCTGATTGTACCCGCCAGCCGACAATGTCTCACATGCGACCATTCTCGGTCATGCCCAATTGGAGCAGCCAAACCACCAGATGACGCTCTGGCCGGCCACATGGGCAGTGATCTCGTAGTATCCGGGCATGACGTCCGGCAGGATCGCCGACCAACCGCCGGCGACCGGAGTGATCGGACAGGACTGGCCGGCCAGCACAAGGCTGTCCGGCACGGGGGCCGGACCGGACGCGACCAGCGGCGGACGCCGCAGCCACATCCCGCCGGCCGGGAACACCCAGGCCCAGGCCACGGTATCGTCCACGGACGGCGACGCATGGGCCGGCGAGCAGGCTAGCCAAAAACCGGCCTCCAGCCTGGCAATGGTCGTGTGGGCCACCCCGATCACCCCCAGATCCTGCAGCACCGCCCCCGACAGGTCGCAGTGTCCCTCTTGACCGAGCTGCAAGGGCACTACGCCGCTCAGACCTGCGACGACAGCATGGGTGGCAAGGGCATCCGCCGCGACGGTGCGCCAGCGGGCCAGGGCCATCAGCAACGGCTCTCCCGGATTGGGCAGGTAGAACCCCGGCAGGATGGGCACAGCCACGAGGCCCGCCGCCCATGACGGTGCCGCCCCGCAGCTAAGGTCCAGCGCCACGGCCACAGGCACCCCCAGGGGGGCCAGGGCCGCCAGCCAGGTCTGCTGCTCGGTTGCCGGCATCGGTCCGATCACCATGGCCGCTTCACCCGGTCCGAGCCGTCGGTGCCAAGACACCAGTCGCCGATCCGCCCGGGCCATCCGGTCCAAAAGCAACGCCACCGCTTCCTTGGAAGGTGGTTCCGAGACCAGCAGCCTGCGACCGTCCCGATCGGGACCGGCAGGCCGCAACGACAGATAACGTGAGCGTAGCGCCGGGGCATCCGGCTGGCGGGCCCAGGTTTCGGCAGCGGCCCAAAGCGCCAGCGCCCGGTCACCCTCATTGGCTGCCGCCTGTCCGACGGCTTCGAGGGCCGTCATCGCTGTTGCCGGGCCACTGTGCCGTGCAACCGTCAATGCCGCCGTCAGCGTCTCGGAGGTCGCCGGCCGGCCGTCGGGGAGGTCCAATGCCGCCCGCAACGTGCCAACGCGCCGGTCTCCCGGCAACCAGCGTTGCCAGACGGCCAGTGCCTCGACCGCTGCAGCCTGACGCCCCTGCGCCACCAGCCAGCGGGCAAAATGCTCCCAGAGGAGCCAGCGATACGGCGGCGCCGCCAACAACCGACGGACGTCGGCCTCTACAGTGACACCCTGTGTGCGCAAGGCGGCCACCATCCCGGCCGCGATCAGGGAATCGGAGCGTGACAGCGTCGCCGGCAGCGACCGCATCCGTTGGTGAGCCTGCTCCGGCCGGCCGTTCGCCAGCTCGAGCCACACCTGTTGGGCGACGGGCTCCGGATCCTCCGGCATCAGCGCCGCCCATTCGCTGAGGACCGCCGCCGTCTCAGCCGGCTGACCGAGACCGGCGAACGCAGCAGCCAAGCCCTGCCAGGCTTCGCGTTGCCCCTCATGGGTGTCAAAGTAGGTGGACTGACCCCGATCCCGCCTATCACCGTGCATGCGGGCCGACAGGGCCGCCAGATAGCCCTGCCAATGCCCGATGGCCGTCTGCGGCTGCGGTCGCAGGCTGCGGTAGACCCGCCCGCCGAGGAAGTGCAGGTCGATCTGGTTGCCCCCACGGGTCAGCCCCCGGTGGATCCAAAAAGCGGCTTTGTCGGGTTCGGCTGCCAGAAACCAGAAATAGGCGAGCTTGAAGTAGGTCTCCCCCAACATGCTACCGGCCGGCGGATAGCCATCGGGCAGCAGTTGCAGGACCCGCTCGCTGTTGGCTACGGCCGCATGAAAGTCGCCGAGTTGGAACTGGGTCTGGGCCAGGTAATAAAGCGCCGCAGGATCCATCGGCCCTTCGGCCACCGCCTCCTCACACAGGGCGAGAGTCTGTTTTAGCCGGACGAGGCGGGCCTGACCGGTACGCAGGTAGCCCCAATGGTGGATGAGGATGGGGGCATAACCGGCGGTATACGGGTAAACGAGCTGATTGTGGACCTTGCCGGCATAGCGGATGGCCGGCTCACGCCGATACAGCCGCGGGTAATGGAAGCGGCTGGTGTGATTGCCGGCCAAATAGTTGATCAACTCGACCATGACCACGTGGCGGTCCGGATCGGCGATCTGCCGCCGCACCTCGTCGTGGTGGCTGACCTCGAGGGCCTCATCACCATCGAGGCTGAGGATCCAGTCGGCATCGCAGAGGGCGATGGCCTGGTTGCGGGCCTCGGCAAAGCTGCCCGGCCACTCGGTAACATGCACGGTGGCCCCGAGAGAGCGGGCGATCGCCACAGTATCGTCCGTGGACCCGGTATCGAGGATGACCATGGCATCCACCAGGCCCCAGACACTGCCGATCATCCGGGCGATGTTGGCGGCTTCGTTGCGGACGATGGCACACAAGGTGAGTGTGGGCATCAACCTATTATCGGGGGGGCCGGAAACCGGGTCAACCGAGCGTCGTTACGAGCCGAGCAGCCGTCGCCACCAGGACTTTCTCGGCCCCATGCCCAGCCGGGCCTGCAAACGGGCCACGTCTGCAGCGTGGTCCTGACCGTCCATCAGCAAACCCAGCGACCGTTCATGCGGCGTCTGCGCCGGGGCGCCTTCCTGATTGGTCGTCAGCCGGCCACTCGTTGATTGACGGGTGATTACCGGGCTGGCAACGGTCTTGGGCAGTTCTCGGGTGGTCGGTCTCATCATGTTGGGCAAACCCCGTTCAGCGGTCGCTGTAGCCCGACAAGCGTAGCTGGCGCCTATCATCGGCGTCGGTGAGACGCGCCACGGGACTCCCGGTCACAGGAATGTCCGGCTGATCACCCTGCCAACCGGCCAGCATTATGGCATCCCCCATCGCAGTCCAGCATCAAGGCAACCATGGCCCCTCCTTCCCGCGCGCTGGTCGTCTTTGGCACTGTCTCCGGACTGGTGCTACCGGCCACGGCGGCCGGCGTCGACGGGATCGCCGCGACGCCATCGGATGGCCTTGCCAAGCCGACAATCACAAGTTCGGACAGTGTCGCCAAACCAGTTTTACCGCATGGCCCCCGTTTTTACGGGCTGGCCCTGGCGACTGCCGAATACCGACACCTGGTCTGGCCCAAGCTCGTCTCGTTTTGGGGCATGGACCTGGGCTTGGGCTGGAAGGCCTTCGTCGACGTCAGCCGGGCATGGGAAAGCAGCAGCGGCGTGCCGTTTCCGACGGACATTCGCCCGGGCGCCGGGCTCGGCGTGTACGGCACGTTGAACCGGCCCACGATCGGGGGATACGCCGTCTCCTTCGGCAACGCAGGGTTCAACCTGATCGGGTTCCTGGGAAATTCCTTTTAAACAAAAACGCCTGCCAGGTGACTCAAAAATTCTGGTTCCCCCGGAGCAAGCGGTAGAACGCAGAGTTTGGCGCTCAGTCAATGCGTTTTAGTCCACGTCCGGGAGCGGTTCCTCGGTCCGTCTGGCGCCGAGTGGGTCGGCGAGCCGCTCGCCGGTCAGCAGGATCAGGGCATCGAGGACAGCGCTGTTGATGCGCACGTCCACGGCCGTCTGGGCTGTGAGCAAAATCCGGCGCACGGTCTGCCAGCCCTCGTCGGGTCCGGCGCAGGCCTGAGCGATGGCCGGGGCGGTCAGGTCCGGCAAACTCAGGGTGACCCGGCGCTCGCTCAATCGCTGCCACTGTGCCGCCAGTTGCGCCGAAAAGCCCTCCTGCAACAGGATCTCACCTTGGGCGGCGTCCGGCTGGGCGGCCCAGAGGGTGATCAGACAATGGGCGAAAAACGCCTGATTGGGCATGACCACGGGCTCGGCCAGCAGGCGGGCCCCGGCCAGCACGCGCAGATCCAGGCTTTGCTCGGGCTCCCGGATCAGGTCCCAGGCCTTGCTGGCGTTCAGGTGCATGACCACGAGGGCGCCCCGCAACCAGTCCTGCAGCGCCACCTCAGCCGGCATGGCATCGGCGTCGGCCACCCAGCGGGCAACCAATGACAACGGGTCCTCGCCGCTACCGGCATGGCGGATCACGGCCGCCATCAGCGGAGGGATGACGGCGTAGGCGAGGGCTTCCAGGTCGAGAACGTCGGTCGAATCGGCGAGCGCCGCCGCGGCCAGGTTGCCACCCGGCGTGAGCCGCACGGACCGGAAAGCCCGGGCCCCGGCCAACGCCACCGGCAACACCGTTTCCGGGACACCCGTCCGCAGGCGTTTCCGAAAGGTCAGCCGATGCATGTGCCAGCGGACGAGCGGATTGGCGGCCGCCTCCGGAATCTCGCGGTGTGTGTCGTAGAGGGCCGACTCGCCGGTCCGCTCCTCCAGACGCAGCAGTTGCAGCCACGCCAGGGCCGTCGGCACCGGCTGATCGGACAGATAGGCACTGTCCGTGCATGCACCGGGCAAAAGCTGGTCGGCATCCGGCACGGTTTCACTGGCGGCGATGCGGTTGAGAGAGGCCAGCACGAGGTTGATGGTATCCATGAGCTGGCTGGCGGCCTGCTGGTCCGGCAAGGCTGCAGCCCCGCCCAGAGCGGCAGCGAAGCGGTCGAGGGCTGCCCGCTGTTGGTTGTCCAGCCACAGGGCGTGGGCGATATCGGCGTCGAATCCGCAGCGGATGCGGGGATCGACCCCCTCACCGACGAGGGCCAACGCCCGTTCGAAGCCAGCTTGTACCGCCAGCCAATCCTGCTCGTGGACGGCGGGCAGCGTGCGCAGCCGCTCATGGCGCCAGGCGAGTTGGGCGACGACGTGCTCGGAGAGTTCGGGGACGTCATCGGCCGGTTCGGCACCGGAGTCTCCGACTGCGTCGTCGGGCGCCGCCTGCGAATGCCCCATCTGGCAGTCTCCTCATCCGTGTCCACGATTTCACCGGGTGTGCCGGTGCAGCTTAACGCGCCGGACCGGACCTGGGACAGTCACACGGGCGCTAAACGGCCAGACTCTGGCCCGTATCGACCCCATAGACTTGGGCGGTGATCCCGGCGGCGGCGGGACTGGCCAGAAAGAGGACCAGTTGGGCGACTTCCTCGATGGCGACGAGGCGACCCAGGGGCGAGGCGGCGATGGCGGACTGGCGGATGATCCCGGGCAGCGTCCCGGTGTGGGCAGCCAAGGCCTCGAACGTCTGTTCGGCGAGGGCGGAGTCCACCCAGCCGGGGGCCACGGCATTGACGGTGATGCGGCGGGGAGCCAGATCGAGGG
>JACMPN010000532.1 GCA_014377495.1 Candidatus Sericytochromatia bacterium | reverse complement strand
CCGACCGCCTTGACGCCATCGGGGCCATCGGGATTGCCCGCTGTTTTGCCACATGCTCGGCGATGGGTAGGCCCTTTTATGATCCGGCTGATCCGTTTTGTCAGGAACGACAACCGGACGATCAGGCTTGGGGAGTCGATCACTTTTACAGGAAATTGCTGCACATTCCGGAACGACTGCACACGGCGAGTGCCCGAGCCATGGCGACCGAGCGGATCCGCTTTGTGCACGCGTTCCTAGTCCAACTCGGGGCCGAAATCGGGGTTTGCTGACGGGATCAGTCCGGGTCAGCTGCTGGAGTCACTACATTGACACTAATCGATTTGGAAGGGCAGTTTTTGGCGGCCATCTCGACGTAGTTCGTCATAGAGTAGTCAGCGTCCGTGCGTATGGCGGATTTGCGCTTAAACATGCGAAAAACCTCGGGACTGGTGGTCACACACCGCCCGCAACCGATGCAAGTCTCTTTGTTGACCTGGGCTTCCATGCGGAAAGGCTCCAACCGATACCCAATGCAGACTCTCGACAATCTGACTATAGCACGGGCATCCGCCTGAGACGTTTGAGCCGGTCGGCAAGCTCGGCGTCTCGTTATTGGGTAGTCTTGGCGACTCGGCGTCCGCAGTGACGGCCGGCTGGAGCGGTTAGGGAGCCGTAAAGCCGCAGCGAGAGCGGGCTTGTCCCGTGTGATAGGATTATTATTAATGGATTGTTCTCAGTAGAAAGGATTCTGCCATGGAGATCAAACTTGCGGCGTCGATGCGGGTCGCCCACGGGTCACCGTCTGACAGCCGGGGGCACCAAACCTCGTCGTTGCCCCCGCCGATCGACAGCGAGCAGCAATTAATCAAACTCAACCTCCCCCTGCGGGCATCGCGGCCGGCGATCGACTTCCTGTCGATGACCGCCCTGGAACGCACGTTGTGGGAGATCCGGGCCCGTTCCGAGACTGCCCTACTGGCCCAGACCGGATCCCTCGACAGCTTTGACGTCGCAGCCCTGCTGGCGGGGTGACGCTCGCCCCTATTTCTTGGGCTTCACCTTCGGCGTCAGCCGATAGCCGCCGACGACCTGCGCCCACGCTTTGTAGCGGATCCGGGGCAGGTCGTATGGTGTCACCCGAGCCCACAGTCGGTCATTCACCTGGGTGACCGTCTCCCCGGGCTTGATGACCGTGAAGACCATGCTGGTCGATTGCGGCTTGCCGAGCTTGGCTTCGTCCTCGACAGCCACGTCCACCCTGACAAAGCGCAGCCACGTGGGGCCGGGGTTGCGGGCCGAGACGCTGACGGACAGGCGGACGAAAAACGGCACCCACCGGCTGAGACTCAGGTCGGCCTTGACGTCCTTGACCGAAGCCGACAGTTCCCGTGACAGCAGCTTCACCCGGTCGCCGTCGATCGGATCATCATAAGGATCGGACCAGGCATCGGAAGCGTTGAGCGAAAACGGCGACAGGGCCATCAGGGCGGTCAACGCCAAGGTCTCCAGCATCTCTGCGACCCATCCCTTCCGCCTCGCCCAGCCCGGCCCCCGTGGCGGGGCAGGTTGCCTCGGCTACGCCCTTTCAGCCTAACGGATCGCGGCAGGATATACTGCCTGCTCGATCATGCGAACGGAGTAGCCGCCCATGCCACCATCTACGGACCTTGCCACAGTGATCTCCACCAGTCAGTCTTCCGATACAGCCTTTGCCCGTGCCTCCGCCCTCCTTCCTGGCGGGGTGAACAGCCCCGTGCGGGCGTTCAAGGGGGTCGGCGGCACACCCCGGTTCATGAGCCGGGCAGAAGGTGCCCACGTTTTCGACATGGATGGCAAGCCGTACATCGACTGTGTGGGTGCATACGGCCCGATGGTTTTGGGCCATGCCCACCCGGTCGTCACCCGGGCGATCATCGAACAGGCCGGCCGGGGCTGGGCCTTCGGTGCCCCCACGGACGCCGAAAGCGACTTGGCCGAGATGATCGTCAGTGCTTTGCCCACCGTCGAGATGGTCCGCCTCGTCAACTCCGGCACCGAGGCGACGATGAGTTGTCTGCGTTTGGCCCGGGCGTTCACCGGGCGTGAGCTGATCGTCAAATTCTCCGGGGGTTATCACGGCCATTGGGACTGCCTGCTTTCGGAAGCCGGCTCCGGCATCGCCACCCTCGGCATTCCGGGGTCACCGGGTGTCCCTGCGGCGATGGCTGCAGGCACCCTGAGCGTGCCCTACAACGACGTCGCAGCCCTGGAAACCGTCTTTGCGGCCCATGGTCCGCAGATTGCCGCCGTTATCGTCGAGCCCGTTTCCGGCAACATGGGCGTCGTCCCGCCGACACCCGCTTTCCGTGCTGCCATGCGGGCCCTGACCCGCCAGCATGGCGCATTGCTGGTCTACGACGAAGTGATGACGGGTTTCCGGGTCGCCTACGGCGGTGCTCAGACGATGTACGGCGACGAGCCCGACCTGACCTGCCTGGGCAAGATCATCGGCGGCGGATTGCCGGTCGGTGCCTATGGCGGCCGACGGGACATCCTCAAGATGGTCGCTCCGTCCGGCCCGATGTACCAGGCCGGAACGCTGAGCGGCAGCCCGATCCCCGTGGCGGCGGGGCTGGCGACCTTGCGGACATTACAGGAGCCCGGCACGTATGAGCGCCTGGAACGCACCAGTGCCCGGCTGGCGGCGGGTTTGCGAAGCGCCTGCGACAAAGCCGGCATCCCGGTGACGATCAATCGGGTCGGCTCGATGATCACCCCGTTCTTCACGACGTCGGCCGTCACCGACTATGCGTCGGCCAAGACCGTTGATGCGTCCCGCTTCGCCCGGTTCTTCCACGGCATGCTCGAGCGTGGCGTCTATCTGCCTCCGTCGGCTTACGAAGCGTGGTTCCTCTCGACTGCCCACGACGATGCGGTGATCGATACGGTGATCGCTGCAGCCGAGGCATCGATCGCCGCTCTCTAGCCCCGGCGCCAGACGGTTGGTCCTTCACAGGCGCTCAGATCAGTAGGATTGGCCGAGCCTTTGCCAGGAGACCCTCTGATATGATGGCGCCATGCATGGTGGAGGTCTCACGTGGCTTATGCGACGATTCTGCACCCAAATGACGGGTCGCCGGCGGCAGCTCTGGCGACGACGCATGCTGTGGCGCTGGCCCGTCTGGCCGGGGCCCGGCTGATCGGCGTCTACGTCAGCGACGAGCGCATGCTTTTCCAGATCGGCATCCACCGGGGTAAAGCCGAGCAGGAGATGTCCGCAGAGGCCCAGCAGGTCCTCGATGGGATGGCCGCAGCGGCCGCAGAGGCCGGCGTGCCCTTTGAGCGGCGGACGGCCAGCGGCAAGCCGGCCGATTTGATCCTCTCATTTGCCGAAGCCGACAAGGCCGACGTGATCGTCATCGGCTCCCACGGTGGTGGTGCCTTGGAGCATCTGCTCGTCGGGAGCGTGGCCGAGTCACTGATCCGGAGCGCGTCCGTGCCGGTGCTGGTGGTGCCCTGGCGCTCCCGCCTGAGCACCTAGAGGGTGTTGCCGCTTCGGGACGACATCCCGCACAGCCAGACGCCGATCATCTGCTATTTCCTCATCGCCACTAACATGGCGATGTTTTTGTTCATGGTCACGTTGTCGGACCGGGCCCTGTCCGGGTTTCTGGCCAGCTTTGCTGTCACGCCGGCGGCCGACGTCCCCTTGGCGTTGCGCCGCCAGTGGGACGGCATCCTGCCCTTCGTGACGAACATGTTCCTGCATGGCGGCTGGCTGCATTTGGGCGGCAACCTGCTGTTCCTCCATATTTTCGGGGACAACGTCGAGGACCGCATGGGCCATGCCCGGTTCTTGATCTTCTATCTGCTGTGTGGCGTCACGGCCAGCGTGGCCCATGCCTGGGCCAATCCCGGCAGCCAGCTGCCGAGTCTCGGGGCGTCCGGCGCGATCGCCGGGGTACTCGCCGCCTATATGATCTACTTCCCGCGAGCCCGTATCCTGTCATTGGTGGTGTTGGGTTTCCTGATCACGACGGTCCGGATTCCCGCCTTTGTCTATTTGATCCTCTGGTTCGTCATGCAGGCCTTCAGTGGGCTGATGAGTCTGGGGCGGGAGACGGCCACTGGAGGTGTCGCCTGGTGGGCGCACATCGGGGGGTTCATCGCCGGGCTGGTTCTGGTGTTCCCCTTCAGTCGCCCGACGCGGGAGTAAGGACACCGATGAGCGGAGGCAATGTGATGACGTTGGCGGATCCCTTGTATGAGATCCCTCTCAAGTGCCCGGTCTGTTATACCGAGCCGGTCTTGAGCTATAAGTTGAAGTCCAAGTGTCAGACGATCAGTCAGGACGACCTGACGATTCCAAGCTATGTCGGCATCCGCGGCCATGCCGATGCCGACATCCTGCCCATGGCACCGACGGTCTGCCCCCGTTGCCTGTATGCCTCGACTCAGGGGGAAAGCTTTATCCGGGTGGATCCGACCAAGCGGGGTGACGACATCCGGTTGCGCGACGATACCCAGGAGGCCTTGCTGCTCAGCCACGTGGTCCGGCAGGGGATCATCGATGAGCTGGGCCTGACGGTCGCGGACTTTCAACGCCCGCGCTCCTCCAAGGCCGCCTACGCCGCCTATCGATTGACTGCCTGGACCGCCGCCATCAAAGCCGAGCACCGGGTGCCTCGGTCGATGAGCGAATTGGCCACCGCCCACTTGTACAGCTATGTGTTTGCCGAACAGGCCCTCGCTTCCACCGAGAGTCGCGAGTGCCTCGAAAAAGCAGCCAGGGCATACGCCCAGGTCTTTCAGACGGGTGATCACGAGCCCAAGAACGTCGACCAGCTGCTGTACCTGGTCATCGCCCTGCATTTGCGCCTGGGCTGGCGCGAAGAAGCCAAGCCGTTCCTGATCGCCTTTGAGCGCCTGCGGGAAAAGGTGCGGGCCCTCGGTGGCGAGGATGCGGCCCGGATGCGTGTCTACCAGGACCGGATCTCGGATCTCTGGCAGATGTCGTCCTAACCCTACAACGAGCCAAAGGGGCGGATGATCAGGCGATCCAGCAAGGCGCTCCCCTGTTGCTGCCAGAACCGCCACCAGCGGCGGACCGAGACGTCGAGGCCATGGCGCCCGCCCATGGCGTACCGACAACGGCCGCAATAAGCCTTTTCCAGCAGGCACCGACGGACCCGGTTCGGCTGATCGCAGGCCCGGCACCGCATGATCACCGGCCGTAGGGACCAGTCTCCCGCTTTGCAGGCGGGACAGCTGCCACGCACGTCGTTGATCGGCCGGTCCAGATCAGCCACGGCGAAACCATGGTGGCAGACAAAACAGCAGGCATAGCGTTGCCAGGCCCAATCCGTGCGCCGACAGGCCGGGCAGCGGTTCGGCATGCCGTTGAAACTGCGGGTGACCCACGGGTGACCGCAACGCTGGCAAACGCAGGAGCGGTCACCCGACCGTTGGTACATGTAGAGCCGCAATTCGCCGAGGCGCTGCAGTTGTGCCCATTGGACATCATCCAGGCCGGAGGGGCGGACATCAATGCGACTCTC
This sequence comes from Candidatus Sericytochromatia bacterium, assembly GCA_014377495.1. GTDB lineage: Bacteria > Cyanobacteriota > Sericytochromatia > JACMPN01 > JACMPN01 > JACMPN01. The sequence goes on along the minus strand of JACMPN010000532.1, from coordinate 5,294 downwards.
CACGGCATCGTCCACCGGCGGGGGCTGTCGGAGGACGTCGTAGGCTTGGCGCAACTCCACGTCGCGCAGCACCGACCAGGCCTCGTTGATCTGCGTCGCCCGCAGGTGGTCACCGCCACGGTCCGGATGGGCGCCCTGCTCAAACATCAGACGGTGATACGCCTTTTTCAGGTCCGCCAGATCCGCATCGGGCGGTACCTGCAGGACGGCGTAATAGTCGGGAAGAATTTCGGAGACCATAGTGGTTCAGTGCAGCAACAGTCGGGCATGCCGCCCAGGATCACGGTGACCGAAGGCGATCACTCCATCATCACCCATCGGACCGGATCCGGCCAGCCCCTGCACGGGCGCCCAACGACCAGAGGCGCCAACGGCTGTTGGCGCCTCTCTGGCAAACGGGTGTACCGGGTTCGGCGGTTTAGAGATCCGGATCGAAGGTGGCGCTGGACCGTTGCTCGTTGCGCACCGGCAGGGCACCGAGCGTCCGGCCGGTGGCAGCGACCAGGACCGCTGCCTGCATGGGGTTGGTGACCACGAAGCGGGCCCCATTGATCACGGCGGTGCCGGTGGCATAGACGGCGGTGGCCGAGCCGGCCACGGCGTACTTCAGGCTGGTGCCGGGGTTGTCCAGGATGAAGCGGGGCACCTTGATCACGGCATTGCCGACATTCTTGGCGGCCTGCAGGAGATTGGGTCCGTCCAACCGGGTCAGGTTGGCGAGGCCCCGGTCGAGCCAGCTGGCCGTGTTGTTGAAGGCATTGCCGATGCCGTTGGTCACGCCGCCGACTTGGCCGACACCGTTGTCGATCCCCTGGGAGATTTGCTGGAAGGTCGACTTCGGCGACGCGAGGTTGCGGGTCCCCTGCCAGGATGAGCCGGTCGAACCGCTGCTCGAACCGAACAGGCGCTTGAAAAACCCGGGCTCCTTGACGGCACCGTAGGCCAGGTCATCACTGTACTGGCCGTACTGGCCATACTGGCCGTACATGCTCTGGGTCTTGGCGAGGTTCTGGACCCGCGGGGTCCTGCGGCTCATCGTGCCGGCCATGTCGTCGAAGCCCGAGTCGAAGGCTTCCCGGGCGGTGTGGCGGACGGCCGACGTGCCACCGTTGCTGGTGCCCGAGTTGCTGCCGATGTTGATGACGTTGTTGTTGCCCTTGATGTTGATGTTGCCGACCTTGACGTTGCCGACGGTGGCCTTCTGGTTGATCTGGCTGCCGGCACCAGCGCCCCGGCCACCGCTCAAGCCGCCCCGGCCGGGCTTGTTGCCACTCATCGTCCCGGCGTTGTCGTAATCGTAATCGTAGTCGTAGCCAGGAGACGCTTGGGGCTTGTTGCCGTTCTTGAGCACGTCGACGGCCTTGGTGGTGGCGTAGGCCAAACCGACGTCGAAGCCCAATTGGCCGACAGCCAGACCGGGACGACCCGTCTTGATGGCATCCGTGTAAGGCTGGACGGCTGCACCGGCCATGCGGAAGGGGAGCGAGAGCGTGCGGCCCACGGCCTGACCCGGATGCTGGGCGGCGTAGGTGCCCCAGGTGGCGATCTTGTTGCGGGTCTCGCCGGGATTGGCGACGACGCCGACGACGCCCTTGCCGAGCAGGACGACGCCGCGGAAGGTGTTCTTGGCGGCCCGGACGAAGCCGGTCCCCACGTCGCTGACGAAGCCGGGCCCCTTGTCCTTGGCCTGGGTCGGCATCGTGGCGGGCATGCCGCCGCGGCTGATCTCGTCGGCGGACCGGAGGTCGACGCCATCGGTGGAATAGCTCTGGGTGGCAGTCTGGCCGCCGGGCGTGCCCTGTTGGATCTGCTCGAGGCTGCGATAGTCAATCTGGGCATCATAGCCTGCGCCAGGGTTGGTCCCTGCTGCAGGTGTCATCGAAGCGTTAGACATCGCCATTCTCCTCGGTTCTCTTACACAGTGTGTATCGGGGCATCTGTACGGATACTTGCCGGTTCCAGGACAAAGCCCCTTGAAGATTTGTCTAAGTTAACGTTAATGGAGCCTGGAGCCTGGAGCTTGAGGCCCATCGACGGGCGCGGGCTCCGAGACCCATCGCATCTCACGTTTGAACGTGTCTGGCCACCGCCCCGCGCCGGCCCTCGTGAATGAAAGAAGCGGCCAATTCCTTGGCCGCCGTGAGCACCGAGGTGCACTGGCCGTTCTTACTCGGCCTTTTTCTGGAACCGTTTCGGCAGATGCCGGGTCCAGTCCGCACCCAACTCCTGAATGAAGCTGTGAGCGTCGAGCACATCATCGTCGGTGATCGTCGCAAACTTCGAGAGGCGCTTGCGGTCCTTGACGGTCAAATCGGTCAGCGGCTTGACGGGCGGTGCCGGCGGGCCCTCGGCACGGGCGGCGGCGGACTCTTCGTATTCGATGCCGACGATCGCCACACCGGCGGGCTGCTGGCAGGCCGAACAGCTGACCCGCACCACCCAATAGTCGTCTTCTTCGCGCAGGAGTTCCACACCGTCGGTGGCAAAGAAGCAATCGCAGTAAGCACAATGCAACTGACTAAAGTGCTCCTGGATCAACTTAAAATTGTTCATTGGGCTTTCCTTTCCCCCTGGGTCCGAACGTGGCTCCCACTCCTACCTGTCGATATACCCACAGAACGGGGATTCATATCGAGGGGTTTGGCCCTACGAGTCGTAAAGATCTACGACAAAGGATTTCGCCGGCAGGCCCGCGGACCCACAGGGACGGGGTAAAATGACAGCCCTATGCCACACAAGACTCACCTCTCCGCCCCGGACCCCTGGGCCCCCAGCACCGTTACCGGACTGCTCCGGAACCTGCTCGACGCCATCACCCGTGACGCCGTCGGCGAGGCGCTGGCACGTTGGCTGCAGGCCTCAGGCATGTCGACGGGCGCCGTGCGTCTGCCGGATGGGTCGGGGTGGACCTGGCATGAGGGTCCCCTCCGCCACCAGCGTCAGGATCTCCCGAGTTCGGCAGATGACTGGCAGGTGCCGCTCGATGACGGGGCGGACGGACTCTCGACACATGGGCGGCTGCCGGCACAGATCGACCGGACGGCCATCGCTTTGGCGGTGACCCTGGCCTGGCGGGCAGCGCGACCGACCACCCTGGGCAACCTGCCCCTCCTCTATGCCCTCAGTCAGACGGCGACCCGCAGTCTGCGTCGCGAGGACCTGCTCCACGCATTTAGCCGCCAGCTCATCGATGCCGGTCATTTCGACGTCGCCGCCCTCCTCACCGATACCGGTGAGGACGGTCCCTGGCAAGGCTGTCTGGCCCGGCGCGGTCATGCGGATCCCGACTGGCTGCCGGATGTGCTGGCCCCGGCCGGCACGGATATCGATCAGTGGCTCGCCCGGATCCCGACCCTCCGTCAAGCCTTAAACGGCCGATATGCCGTAACGGTTCCCCTGTATCGCGGGGAGACCCACTACGGGGTGCTCCTGCTCGCCGGCGGACCCACCGGGGATGCGGCCCTCGTCCGTGACATCGCCACCCAGATCGAGTCGGCCCTGGACAACGCTGCCGGCTATGAAGCCATGCGTCAGAGCGCCCTCGGCTTCAAACACCTCTACGACGTAGCCCGCTCCTTTAGCGCCACCCTCGATTACCATCAGGCCGTCCAGCTGATCGTCCAGCGCATGGCGGCGTCCCTGGCCCTGACGAGCTGCAGTCTGCTGAGCCTCGGCAAACACGGTCGGGCCCGCCTCGAAGCGACGACTGGCACGAATCTGACCAACGGCCATTACATCGAGGTCGCCGGCGTCCCGGCTTTCCAAGAAGCGATCGCCACCCTGGAACCGGTGACGATTGGGGTGGACAGCGCCCCGGCCCTCGGCATGCACGGGGGACTGGTCCTGCCGTTGAAGATGCGCCAGGAGCTGATCGGCCTGATCTGCCTCGGCGAACCGATCGAGAGTCCCGGGCGGGCCCTGACCCAGCGGGAACGGCAGCTCGCCCAGACGATCGCCAACCAGGCAGCCATCGCCATGGATAACGCCCTCCTGTATCAGGACATGGAGGAGCGGGTCATCGAGCGGACGTTGGAGCTGCGATTGGCCAACGCCGATCTGCAGGCCCGGCAGCGTGACCTCGAGCTGCTGACCCAGCAATTGCAGGCCATCATCCACAGCATCCCGGATGCCTTGGTCGTGCTCGATCCCAAACGCGTCGTGCGGGTCTGCAATCCGGCCTTTGGTCAGATCACGGCTCTGTCCGGCGTGACGATGCCCCTGCCGATGCATGACCTCGTCGCCGCCATGGGCCTGCCACCCGAGGGCCGGGATGCACTCGCCGCCTGTCTTGAAGAGCTGACCCAGCAACCCGAGACCAGCCTCGTCTGGGAGCGGACCCTGCCGGTAGTGGCGGGCAAAGCCACCTTCAAAATCCTCACGGCCCCAGTGATCAACGCCCTGCACGAAGCCGAAGGTCAGGTCCTGGTCTTTCACGACGTGACCCGTGAGCGGGAGCTCGATCAGCTGAAGAGTGATTTCGTCGCCACGGTCAGTCACGAACTGCGCACCCCTGTCTCGGCCATGATCGGCTTCGTCACCCTGCTCGAGGACGGCATCGCCGGTCCCATCTCGGATGACCAGACGGAGTATCTGACCAAGATTCTCGCTCAAGGCGAACGGCTTATCCGGCTGATCGACGACCTGCTCGATTTTTCGAAGCTTGAAGCGGGCCAGATGCCGGTCTATCTGCAACTCTTCGATCTCAGCGAGGCGATCTTCGAGATCGGTGAGCAGATCCGCCCCCTGGTCGATGCCAAACAAATGGTTCTGACCACAGACATCGACCCTGATCTGCCACCTGTGTATATCGATCCTGACAAATTCCGCCAGATCCTCGTCAACCTGTTGAGCAATGCAATCAAGTTCAGCCCGGAACACACAGGTGTCATCGCCGTCCGGGCCACCCGCCTCAGTCCGGATGAACTGGCGATCCGGGTCAGCGACAACGGCATCGGCATCGCACCCCAGAACCAGGCCAAGCTCTTTGAAAGTTTTTACCAGGTCGATCAGTCGGCGACCCGCAAGTACGGCGGCACCGGACTCGGGCTGGCGATCGTCAAACGCCTCGTCGAGCTGCACGGCGGCCGCATCTGGCTGGAAAGTGACTTGGATCAGGGGGCGGCGTTCACGTTCACGATCCCCCTGCCGCTCACCGACACACCATAAAACAAGTCCATGGCAGGCTGATACTGCGTGCACTGATCAACCGCCCTGGATCCGAATCGCCAGACAAAACGACCATTCTCCAACATCAAAAAAGGCCGCCCCAGTGGGGCGGCCTTTTTCGGCGTTGT
>JACMPN010000531.1 GCA_014377495.1 Candidatus Sericytochromatia bacterium | reverse complement strand
GCGAGCGGGTTGGGGGCCGGGTCCGGGCGCCACCCCCTAATGGCGCTTAGACAGGTCCCGCCCCAAAGGCGCCCGCCATGTGCCCCCTCAAACAGCCTGTTCCGTCATGTGCCCGCTGAAACTGCCTGTTCCGTCAGGATGCTTTGCTTCAGCTGCTCCGCCACGGTGGTGGCGTTCTGGCGGTAGGTGTCGGCGATCAGGGTCAGGTAAAAGAGCCGGGCCCAGACAGTCCCCTGGTGATCGGTGCCCTCACCGTAGTGGGCCTCGAAGGCGGAGACGATGTGCTGGATCCAGCCGTCGGCGGCATCGCCCTGGATGACTTTGTCCCAGCCCACGCTGAGGGCGTTCGTCCAGCGGGTCAGCTCGACGTGGAATTCGGGCTTGCCGAGGCTGCCTTCCAGGAGGTCGGAGGCCCGGGCCTGCACCAGGGCGATGGCGTCGTCGGGGAACTTGGCATTGGCCAGGGCCCGCAGCTGCACGTACATCGACAGGCCGAAGAGCGGCGCCGGATCGGCATCGACCGTGGCCAGGAGGTCGTCGATGCCAGGCATGTCCGGATTTTCGGCGGCGACCTGGTCCAAACCCTCGCCAAGGGCTTTGGTCAGTGAAACGGTCTGCAGGCAAACAGCCTCGGCGAGCCGTTCGATGGGATATATGACTTCAGGCATCGGGCGTCAGCTCCTTGCTCAAATGGCAGCCTTCCCAGTGTAGGTCACGGGTCGAGGAGCGCGCTACCCTGCTGCGTCACATGGGGCCTGGTCCGGACGCCTCTGGCGCCGTCGCCGGATCCGGAAAGGGGCCCGGGGCGCCGGCTCCCCAGCAGGCGTGCAAGTATGAGGCGTCCCAGATCTCGATCCCGGCGCTGCTGGCATGGGCCCGGGCTGTGGCCGTCACGGGTCCGGTGGCGATGAGCAGGCCGGTCTGGGCGCCATGGTGCTGGCGTCCCCGGACGACCTCGGCCACCGCCGTCTCGTCGACGGCTTCGCCGGTGGCGTCCATCTGGGCGACCAGCCGGGTCCAGCGGAACTGCGGCCGTTGGGCGATGAGGTCGATGCCGCTCGCATCCCGGCCGGCCTGCAGCTCGATGACGGCATACCCCTGGGGCAGCAGCACCTGGCGGACCAGTGCCTCGAAAAACGGCCCACGGCCAAGGTCCGCCCAGGGGCAGGCCGGTGCAGGCCTGATCGGCTCGGTCTGCGGCTGGGTCGGCGGCTCGGGCCGTGACGTGGGCCGGGGTGCGGGCTCGGCGGGCCGGACGAAGGGGGTCAGTCGGGACCAGAGGGCCGGCGGGATCGCCTCCACCCGTCCCGCACAGACCCGGGCCAGGGCCGGCCAGCCAGTCAAACCGGGTGTGGCCCGCAACTGGCGCAAGGCCACGGGATCGGCCAGATGGCCGCCGAAGCGCAACGTCACCGACCAGGAGCCGTCCAACTCTGCGGTCGGCGACTCGGCTGCCCACGCCCACGCCCGCAGACAGCGGTCCGGCGCCGCCGAAACCAATAGGAAGACATCACCCGCCTTGACCCCCGGCAGGGCCGGCCAGGACAGGGTCTGTCCGGGCGCCAGCGCCGCCACCGAGAGGGTGAAGCGGTCGGGCTTGACGGTCGCCCACCACCCCGCATCCCAATGACACGGCGTCAGCGGCAGTCGGCGGCGGGGCGGCATGGGTCGGCGCAGGGGACGGGTCGCAGGCTGACTCATCGCTTACTCTCTCTAACCATCGCTGGTCACACGGACAAGACGTGTCGAAACGGCCACGGGAGGGGCGCCAGGCGGGGATGAGGTCCGGCAGAGCCTGCAGTCACGCGAGCAAGGTCATATCACGTAATTAAGTTTTGTAACAGAAAGAGCATAGCAGGGTGGCGGTCTCGATGTCCACGCGGCCCGATGGCAAGCCGGAGGCATCGGGGCTGCCCGGGCGGAACGGGTGTCGGGGTCGTCAGTGGCAGGGCCCTTTGTTACGCTTCCAGCCCCCGGGCTCTGAAGCGGGGATCCCCCACCGGAGACCGCCGGCCCTGCGCCCGTCGTTTCAGGCCTGATTTTTGCGCATCAACACCAAAAAGGAAGTTTTACCATGTCGGACGCATTGCCTCGGGTCACGGTGATCGGTGCCGGCTATTGGGGCCCCAATCTGATCCGTAATTTCCACGAGCTCGGTGCTTTGGCCAGCGTCTGCGATTTGGATCCCGCCAAGCTGGCATCGATCCGGGAGCGGTTCGGCAAGATCGAGACGACGACGGATCTGGATCTCGTGCTGGCGGATCCGTCGATCGAGGCGGTGGCCATCGCCACGCCGGCCCAGACCCATCATGCGTTGGCGATGCGGGCCCTCAAGGCCGGCAAGCACGTCATGGTGGAAAAGCCCCTGACCCTCGCCGTGGCCGAAAGCGAAGAGCTGGTCGCCCCCGCCGCCGCCCTGAACCGGGTCCTGATGGTCGGGCACATCCAGCAGTTCAATCCCGCCGCCGAAGCCCTCTTCAAGCTCGTCGACGACGGCACCCTCGGCGACATCGTCCACATTGAATGCCGCCGCCTCGATCTGGGCAAGCTGCGCTCCCACGAAAACGTCTTCTGGAGCTTTGCCCCCCACGACATCGCCTTCATCCTCAGCCTGGCGGGCGGTGCGTATCCGGAGCAGGTCACGGCCCACGGATCGGCCATCCTGCAGCCCGGCATCCATGACACGGTCCATGCCGATCTGCGGTTTCCCACCTTTTCCGCCCACATCCACGTCTCGTGGCTGCACCCGGAAAAGCAGCACCAGACGGTGGTCGTCGGCACCAAGCAGATGGCGATCTTCAGCGACACCTGGCCCGAAGGCCGCCTCTGGTACGGTGAAGAGCCGCTGGCACAGGGCAAGCTGAAGCTCATCGACAAGGGGTTCGATCGCCTTGGCGACACGTTGCGGGTCCGCTCAGGCGGTGAAAACCTCGTCCCCTACACCCCGGCCGAGCCCTTGAAAGCCGAGCTGCGCCACTTCCTGCACTGCGTGCGCACGGGTGACAAACCGCGTACCGACGGCCAGACCGGCTTGAACGTCGTGCGCATTCTGTCCGCTGTCGACGCGGCTTTGGCCATGCGCCCCTAACCCATTCCCATTCCCAGCAAGGAGACCTGATGAAACCGGCCTTTGTGCATGAATCCAGCTATGTCGACGCACCCAGCACGATCGGGGACGGCACGCAGATCTGGCATTTTTGCCATATCCTCGCCCACACGACGATCGGCACGCACTGCAAAATCGGTCAGAACGTCGTCATCGGGCCCTCGGTGACCATCGGTAACGGCTGCAAGATCCAGAACAACGTCTCGATCTACCCCGGCGTCACCCTGGAAGACGAGGTCTTCTGCGGGCCGTCGATGGTCTTCACGAACGTCTCCACCCCCCGTTCCGCCATCGTCCGCAACAGTCCCGAGCACTGGGGCAGGACCCTCGTCAAAAAGGGGGCGACCATCGGGGCCAATGCGACCATCGTCTGCGGCCATGACGTCGGTCGCTATGCCTTCGTCGGGGCCGGTGCCGTCGTCACCAAAGATGTCCCGGACCACGCCATCGTCCTCGGCAACCCTGCCCGCCTCCGCGGCTGGGCCTGTGTCTGCGGCGTCCGCCTCCAGGGGGGCGAGACGACGCTGGCCTGCCCGGACTGCGGCCGGACCTACGACAAACAGGGTGATACGGTCTCTCTGGCCGGAGAACCGGTGGTAAAGTGACTGGGTCCTGACGTCCGGTTCGATGAGGTGGCCATGATCCCCATTCTTGATCTCAAGCAACAGTATCTCAGCCTGCAAGCGCCCATCGAGGCGGCGTTGCGGGACGTGATGCTCAACGGTCACTTCATCCTCGGGCCGAACGTCAAAGCCTTCGAAGCGGAGATCGGCACCTTTCTGGGCAGTCCGCACGCCATCGGCGTCGCCTCCGGCACCGATGCCCTGCATCTCGCCTTGCGGGCCCTGGACATCGGCCCCGGCGACGAGGTGATCACGACCCCGATGACCTTCGTGGCCACCACCGAGGCCATCGGCATCGTCGGTGCCTCGCCCGTCTTCGTCGACATCGAGCCGGACACCTTCAATCTGAACATCGAGGCTGTCGCCAAGGCGATCACGCCCCGGACCAAGGCGATCATGCCGGTCCATCTTTACGGTCAGGTGGCCGACATGGACGCCCTGATGGCTCTGGCCACAGCCCACAACCTGGCAGTCATTGAGGATTGCGCCCAGTCGATGGGGGCCACCTTCCGGGGCCGGCAGAGCGGGACGATCGGCACGATCGGCTGCTACAGCTTTTTCCCTTCCAAGAACCTCGGCGCTTACGGTGACGGCGGCCTCGTCGCCACGGCCGATCCGGAGCTCGCTGCCCGGATCCGCTCACTGCGGGCCCACGGTGGCCGGGTCAAGTATCACCATGAGGAGTTGGGCCTGAACTCCCGCCTCGATGAAATGCAGGCGGCGATCCTGCGGATCAAGCTGCCCCACCTGGCGGCCTGGAACGAGGCCCGTCGGGCCGTGGCCAAGCGTTATCGTGACGGCTTTGCCCATGTGCCCGAAGTCACGCTGCCCGCCGAACGGGACTATGGGGTGCCCGTGTATCATCAGTTCACCGTGCGCGTGGCCGACCGGGACGCCGTCAGGGCCGCCCTCGATGCCGCCGGTGTGAGCACGATGGTCTATTACCCGGTCCCGCTGCACATGCAGAAGGTCCACGCCAACCTGGGCCACAAGGCGGGCGATTTTCCCCACACGGAAAAGGCCGTCCTCGCAGTCCTCAGCCTGCCCATGTTCCCGGAGCTGTCGCTCTCGGATCAGGACACGGTCATTGCCGCCGTCACCCGGGCCGTGCGCGTCGCTGTCTGAGCCTGGAGCAGATGGCCAGCCGGCACGGTGCAATGTCGGTGTTTCTGCACAACCAGGCGGCCGGCTCAACCCCTAATCTGAAAGGTCACGGCCTCCTCTCACGAACCTCTGCCCTGTCCCCATGAGAGTTGCTTATGCCTTTGGGAAGCGGCAGTGGTTTTTGGCTGCCGCAAGGGGTACACCTACGATGGATCGCAGATTCTGGGTCTTGCCACTGTTGTTCGGTACGGTGCTGGCCAGCGCCGTGATCGGTCCCCCCGGGGCGAAGGCATCCGATCACGATGACGGTGTGACCGACGTCAAATCGAAAAACGCCAATTTCACGGATCTTTTCGTTTTTACGGAAAAAAGCCAAAATCCGGCCGCCAAAGCCACCGACCTGATCTTCGTCATGAACGTCAATCCCCGCTCGGTGCCCTCGCAGCAGTTCTTCTTCAGTACCATCGGCCGCTACGAATTCCACGTCTCGCGCGTCGGCAGCAACGGGGAGACCCCATCCGGCAAGGACGATGTCGTTCTGCGCTTCGAATTCGGCCTGCCGACCGTGGACAACCGCCAACCGATCACGGTCACGGCCTTGCGGGATGGCGCCACGCTGACGGCGACGACGACGACCGCCGGCAAGACCCTGCTGACGACGACCCCCAACGACACCCTGCCCATCAACCAGGCGCTTTCATTGGGTGGATCGCCGCTGACCGTCTTTGCCGGCACGCGCGAAGACCCGTTCTTCTTTGACGTCGAACAGTTTTTCGTCGTCCGCGACAGCGCTCTCGACATCCTCGCCGGCACGGCGTCGCCCGCATCCCAGCTCCTCTTCCGCAAGCCCGGCGTAGACTTTGCGGCCGGCTACAACGTCCTGAGCGTCGTCGCCCGCATCCCACGGGAGTTCCTACAGGGGCCTGCCAGGACGGCCACGACCTTCGATGTCTGGGAGACTTTCCTGCTCAAGGACGTGGGCACCGGCGCCGCCGGCCTCAAAGACTCGGTCACCGAAGCGCGTGACAATGGCACAGGCCCCCTGCCTCCCGATCCCAACCCAGGGATGCCAGACACGGCGGGCCAGCCTGGACCGTCACCCTCAGGGGCCAAGTCCGCAGGGGTCAAGTCATGAGCCGGACGATGAAACACGCCGCCCTCTCCCTGGTCATGCTGGCCACGCCCTTTTTTGCGGTGGGCTGCGAGTATCTGGCCTCAAATCCCCTGCTGGTCAAGCAATTGCTGGACAACCCCGTCTTTAGCCTGGTGGGTACGGGCCAGTTCATCCAGATGGAACGGCTGGGACGTCCGGTAATCAACGAAGCCCTCGTCGTCAGCAACGCCCTGCTCAATCGCTGGAACGCCATCATGCCCAATCAGGACCTGAGCCCGATTGCAGCCCCGATCCGGGCGGAGGCGGTGCGCACCCTCAAGGCTTTCGGCAACTCGGATGCCCGCATCGCCCAGCTCACCGCTGCCCTGCTGCCTGACGTGATGCGGATCGATACGACCATTCCCAGCTTTTACGGGACCACTGAACCGACCAAGGGCATCCCCATCGGCGGTCGCAAGATCACCGATGACGTCGTTGACATCACCCTGTCGCTCGTCATCCCGGCTGCGGCGCCGGCGGGGCTGAAAACGGACAATGTCTCATACGCCGGACCCAATGCCGGCGGGATGAGCCACAAGCCGCTGCTGTCCGATTTCCCTTACCTGGCCATGCCCAACTAGCACAGGCGATGCGGGGGTGGGATCTGCCACCCTCGCCGATGGAGATGAGGCCACGTGAACGTCAGCCGATCATCCCCGCAGGTGACGCCGCCGGGGCCCCGTTGGGCCCGAGCGGGCCTCGTCGGGTTCGCCGTCTGGGGGAGCTGTGCCGCCACGGGCCTGATGCTGTGGCAGATGCCGGGGCTGGCAGACTGGTTCGCTGCGGCCACGCGCCCGGCCGCCAAGGTGGCGCCCTATCGGCTGAAGCTAGGTCCCGTTGCGGCGCCTGGGGTGGAGACGGCCCTGTTGCAACGGCGCATCGCTGCCAATCCGACCGGATGGCTCGATCTGGTCGGATTGGCGCATGTCTATATGGGGCAGGCGCGAGCGACGGGCGATCTCAGCTGGTACCTGCTGGCGGATCAGGCGGCAAGGCGCTCGCTGGTCAATCACGTCCGTGCCAATCACGGTGCCAAACTCGTGCTCCTGAACATTAGCATCGCCAAGCACGACTTTATTTCTGCCCGGCGCCTCGTCTCCGAGGTGGCCCTGCAGGCCCCCGGCAATCCGGACCTGCTGGCGGCGAGTGTCTCGCTGTACCTGGCCACCGGCGACGTCGCACAGGCGGCACTTGCGGCAGAGGCCCTGGTCCGCCTGGAGCCTAGCTCCGGCGCCCTGACCCAGCGGGCGCTGGTCCGGATTGCCCAGGGCCGTGACGCCGAGGCGATCGCCGACTTTCAGGCGGCCGTTGCCCGGGAACAGGCCGGGGCACCGGCAGCCTCCGCCCTGACGCGGGCGTGGTGGGGACGCCTGCATGCCAGCCGGGGTCGGCTCGAGGCGGCTTTCGACCTGTACGGCGAAGCCCTGCGCCTGCAGCCGGAATCGGCCGTGATCCTTGGCCTGTCGGCTGATCTGGAACTGCACGCCGGTCAATACGCAAAAGCCGCCACTCATTATGAACAGGCGTTCCGCCATTCGCAGGGGCCTGCCTGTCTGATCGGACTGGCCAAGATCAAGACGCGCCAAGGTGATCTACAGGCCGCCGGTCGCCTGCAGGCCGATGCCGAGGCCCAGCTGCGCCAGGACCTGAAAGACGGCGGCTACGGGCATCGCCGGGATCTCGCCCGGCTCCTGTTGACCCGGGGACGAGCCGGCGACGATCTTGAGGCGTTGGCCCTGATGGCTGTCGAAACGCAATTCCGTCACGATCCGGAGACCCTGGCCGTCCAGGCGTGGGCGCTGACCAGGGCCGGTCGATGGCCCGAAGCCCGTCAGGCCGTCCAGCGGGCCTTGGCATCCGGGGTCCGGGATGCGGCCCTTTACCATCAGGCTGGCTTGATCATGGCCAAGCTTGGTGAACAGGCGCATGCCAGGGACCTTTTCCGGGCGGCGCGACTCACCGATCCCACGTACCGGCCCAGGTCTGGTGCTGCACCTGTGCCGGGATGAGGGCGCCCGTTGAGGATCCGGACTGGCGGCTGGCCCGTTGGGTGACGATCGTGCTGGGCGTCCTGGTGCTCTGGGTGGGGGGGGCGGGACCGGCTCAGGCACATTGGGCCGATCTGGCCGTTGCCGATATTGCCGTGCAGGCGACCGAAGCGACCTGCGTCCTCACCGTCCCGACCGGCCTCGTGGCCACGGCCGACGACGATCACGACGGGCAGCTGTCGGCGGCGGAAATTGCCCTGCACCGGACGGAGTTGACGGGCCTGTTGGGCGCTAGCGTCGCCATCATGGCCGCGGGCCAAGCGTCGACTGTGACGCTGGCGCTGACATCACCTGTCGCCGCACCGGCAGGCGCCGTGGCCGGGATGGGCCGCCATACCACGTTGCGGCTGGATTATCGCTGGCTGCGGCCCAGTTCGGACGTGACCATCCGTTACGCCCTGTTCGTGCCGGGGGTGTCGACGGCCCGTTGCCTGGCCACGATCAGTCACGGCGAGACGGTGCAGAGTTTTGCCTTCGGCCCGCAGACCCCCGAATTCACCCTGAGCCGTCCGCAGGCATGGCGACAGATTGCCAACTTCAGCCGCCTCGGCATCGAACACCTGCTCACCGGTTACGATCACCTGCTCTTCCTGATCAGCCTGTTGGTGGTGGGCGGCGGGATCGCCTACTCGCTAAAGATGGTGACGGCCTTTACGGTGGCCCACTCGCTGACGCTGGGGCTCGCCGTCTTGGACGTGCTGGTCTTGCCGCCGCGACTGGTCGAATGTGCGATTGCGCTGACCATTGTCTACGTGGCGGCCGAAAATCTCTGGCGCAAGTCGTTTCAGGGACGGTTTGCCGTGGTTTTGGGCTTTGGGCTGATTCATGGTCTGGGCTTCGCCGCAGTCCTGCGGGATCTCCACCTCCCGCCGGGACAATTGGCCGTGTCACTGCTCGGATTCAATCTGGGGATTGAATGCGGCCAACTGGCCGTCGTCCTCGTTGCCTGGGTGGTGCTGGCGGCATTCCGGCGTCGCGCCTGGGACGGTCTTGTGCGGGTCTGGGTCTCGGTCGCCGTGATCCTGGCCGGGCTTCTCTGGTTCGTGGAACGGGCCTGGTTCACGGCCTGAGACGGACGCTACACTGACGTCCATGCCCTCACCTGCTGCCCCGCACACCCTCGCCCTGCTCACCCCATTGCCCTCCCTGGACATGGGCTCAGGTCCGCACTGGGGGTCCAAATTCGTCGCCATCGCCTACTTTCAGGCGCTGTTCCGCTATGGGCCCTTCGATCGCTACCTGTTCTTTGCCGCAGCCCGGGGGAGTACCCGGCCCAGGCTCGATGCCATGCACCAGCGTTGGCCGGGCGCCGACAGGGCCGAGGTTTTCCCCTTGGTGGCTTTGCCAGCTGTGCTGGCCGAGACGCCGATCGCTGCCCTGCACACCATCGAAAACCACCTCCATGCCGCCATCTATGCCCGATCGCTCGTCCCTGGGGCCCGGTTCCCCGTCACGGCCTCCGCCTTCACTTCGCCGAGCTATCACGCCAAAATGCCCGAATACGGCCAGGACCTGACTGGCGGTGCCCGCCCCGGCGACACGGTCATCTGCATGAGCGACTGCCAGCAAACCGTGTTGCACAGCTATTACGACCATCTGGCCGAGACGAGCCTGGCCGGCTGGCCACAGCCCCTGGTCCGGCCGCAGACCCGCACCGTCTGGCTGGGCATCGACGTGGAGCAGTACCGACCGGTCTCCGGGGCTGCCTGGCGCCAACGCCTCAGCCTGCCGGCCGAAGCCTTCGTCGTCCTCTCGCTGGGCCGGCTCTCACCCACGGACAAGATGGATTGGGAGCCCGTGCTGCGGGAGTTTGCCGAGACCCTGGCCGGTGAAACGCCCGATCAACGGCCGCTCTACCTGGTCCTGGCCGGCAATGATCAGGGTTACCGGCGCAGCCTGGAGCATTGGATTCAGGGCTACGGGTTGCAGGAACGGGTCCGCCTCGTCCCTGACCCCCCGGAATCCGAAAAAATCGCGCTGCTCGGTGCGGCCGACTGTTTCCTCGCATTGCCCGACAATCCGCAGGAAGCGTTCGGTTACTCGGTGCTCGAGGCCATGGCCTGTGGACTGCCGATCGTGGCCGCCGATTGGAATGGCCTGAAGGAAACGGTCACCCCGGACGTGGGCATCCGGATTCCCACCTATTGGGGACCGGCCGTCGACCGCTTCGACCGCTTATCGCCCCTCTACCGGGCGACGGAGATGCCGTTGCTCCACCTGGCTGTGGCCCAGTCGGTGGCGGTGGACGTGGCAGCTGCCTGGGAGGCGGTCGATGTGTTGCGCCGGGAGCCGGCCCGCTGCCTGGCCATGGGGCGAGCCGCCCGGACCCGGGCCGTGACCGTGTTCGCCTGGCCCCTGATCATCGCCGCCTACGCCCAGATATGGGCCGAGTCGGCAGCACAGGCGGCCACGGCAGTTCCGTCAGCGGAAGCTGGCCTGCACTGGCAGTCGGCCTACGGCCGGGCATTCCGCCATTACCCCAGTCACTGGCTGGCGCCCGAGACGGTCGTCGTCAATCGCCAACGGCGCCTGCACCCTTCGCTACCGCTGCAAAGCTCCTATCCGAACGTGGCCGACCTGCTGGACTCCGAGCTGTTGACCCGTCTGATGATCGCCTCGAGCACGCCGGTCAGCGTTGCGGAACTGTTGGAAACCGGGCACGAAGACTCCGACGTCCTCCACTACCACCTGCTCTGGCTCATAAAGCAGGGCTTGGTGAAGGTGGAGACGATCTAACCGTTAGCGTTCTCGGCCGCCGGCACCACGTGCCGGGCAATGATGTCCAACAGCGTCGTCAGGGCAAATGGCTTGATGAGTGATCCGATGATGAATTCCCCCGCTTCCAGAGCGGTGAGGCTGTGACCAGTCCCCGTCACGATGAGAGTAGGGATCTTAGGCAGGGCTCGTTGTCCCCACATCCAGGTCAGAAATTGCAGACCATCCATGCGGGGCATGGCCAGGTTGCAGATGATCAGGTCGGGCAGTGACAGCATGTTCCGCTCGATCACGCTGACAGCTTCCTGGCCGTCTGCGGCACACTCGACCCTGTAACCGGCGCTCAGCAGACCCTCGACGATCCCCGTGCGCAGGTCAATGTTGTCATCCACAACCAGAATGCGGTCACCGCTGACAATCACACGGGACCTCACAACAAACCATGCATGACCCTCAATTTACCGAGTCGTTTCGGGACCGACTGAGCCCAGGAGGTGGACCCTAGCCATTAGACCGATGCGACGATCATTTTCCGTGAGACTATGGCCGACGCATCAATCCCAGTGGCGCTTTATTCTTAGTGTGACATGGTTTTCCGGACCTGGGCCAACCGGGTGCCTGATTGGCTGATAGTCGGCCATGCCGGGTGGTTGCCTGTGCGTGGTATCGCCGCTAACGTGAGAGGAGATCGTTTCCGGTGGCCTATGGCCAGTTGACAGATTTCCATATCGGCGTCGTTGCCAAGGACGCGGTGCGGACCCGCACACACAAGGACAGGAGCCGCGCCTGATGACGACCATGCACGACCGGGACTGCGACCCTCAGCAAGTGCTCGCCGGGGGCGGTGAGATGGGCGCCCTGATGCGGGCCATGGACTGGAGCAAGACGCCTGTTGGCCCTGTCGAGACGTGGCCGCAGTCCCTGCGCACGGTGCTCAGCATCCTCCTGATTTCCGAGCAGCCCATGTTCTTGTGGTGGGGCGAGGAACTCATCCAGTTTTACAACGACAGCTACATGCGTGTGGTTGCTGGTCGGAAGCATCCGGCGGCGCTGGGCCAACGGGGGGCCGAGTGTTGGAAAGAGGCCTGGCACCTCTGTGGTCCCTTGATTGACACGGTATTCGCCGGTGGCGCCACATATGTCAATAAAGGCTTGGTGCACATCGATCGGGATGGTTTCCTCGAAGAGTGCTACTTCAGTTATGGCTTCACACCCGTGCGGGACGAGACGGGCAGGGTGGCGGGCGTGTTCGTCGTCACCTCGGAAACCACCGGCCATGTCATCGGCGAGCGGCGGCTCGCCTTGCTCCGGCAGCTGTCCCTCCGGACAGCGTTGGACCGCCATGTGGCGGATGTGTTCTGCTCGGTCGAAGCGATGCTTGCACCGTCACTCGATTTGTCCTTTGCTCTGATCTACGAGGTGAGGGACGGCATCGCCATGCTTGTCACGTGTGCAGGTTTGGCCCGCGGCACTGCGGCTGCCCCCACTGAGCTCACACTGGACGATCACTCACGCTGGCCGATCGGCAATGTCGTCCGCTCCGGCCAGGAGGCACTCGTCGAGGACCTCGACGCCAGATTTGGCGCGTTGCATGACGACGCCTGGCCGGAGCCCGTGACCCGCGCTCTTGTGCTGCCGTTGACGCAGGATGCAGGGGGCTCGACTAGGACCGTGTTGGTGGCAGGTCTCAGTCCTTGCCTGGCATTGAACGGGGAATACCACAATTTTATCCAGCTGCTCTCCCGGCAAATTGCCGATAGCCTGTCCAGCACCCTTGCCCGTGAGCAGGAGCAACAACGGGCGGCCAAACTGGCCGAGTTGGACCGGGCCAAGACGGCGTTCTTTTCCAATGTGTCGCACGAGTTCCGCACGCCCTTGACCCTCATCCTCGGGCCGTTGGCGGACGCCCTCGCCGATCGGGAGGATCCCCTGTCCGCCAACCAGCGCGAGCGCTTCGAAATGGCCAGGCGCAACAGTCTTCGCCTGCAGAAGCTCGTCAACACGCTGCTCGTCTTCAGCCGCATTGAGGCTGGGCGGGTGGCAGCTCATTACCAGCCTATGGACCTGAGCGCCGTCACGGCCGACCTGGCAAGCGCCTTCCGCTCCCTGGTGGAGACGGCCG
>JACMPN010000530.1 GCA_014377495.1 Candidatus Sericytochromatia bacterium | reverse complement strand
GTGCCCGCGCAGGCGCCCGAAGGTCAATGTGCCGGCATGGCCGACGACGGTGCTGCGGCGAAAGTGGGGGATGGACTCATACGGAATATCGACGGCATCCTCGAGATCCGCCCAGATCGCCAGCCCGCTGCCCAAGACGACGATCGTCTCAGGGACCAGGCCGGCCGGCAACTGGGCCCGCAGGTAGGCCAGGGTTTCGACAGGCACGAGGGGGGGATGTGGCATGCGGGCGACTCCAGTGCAAGGGGACCAATCGCAGCCATCATACCTGAACGCGACAGCGACGGCGCTCCGGGTGGAGCGCCGTCGCCCGCGCTGCGCAGGACCGTTGCCGGCCTACGCTGACCATGGGTCGCGAGACGCTCAGGCGGCGGTGTCCCGCCGGACCGTGCGCGAGTCTCGGCGCGAAGCCAGGTACCCGCCCAAGGCGGCGGCCCCGACACACAACAGGGCAATGACTGTGAACCATCCGGCAGCCCGGGCGGCGGTGGCAGCAATCTCGGCCGGGGCGATGTTGGCATAGGCCCGCGCATCAAAGACCCGCTGTAGGTTGAGGGCTCCGAAGATATTGGCCATCGCATTGCCGATGCCCACTGAGCCCAAGGCCGTCCCCAGCACGGCCATCGTGAGGATCAGTCCGGAGACGAGGATGCCGTGAGCGGCGCCCCAGCGGGCCCCCCACTCTTCTAACAGGTACCCGGACGCATACCCGCCGAGGAACAGGGATAACAGGACGATCACGGCCGCTGCCACACCGCTGCCGGTCTGGGCGGTGGCCGTGTCCGTCGTGTTCGGCGGTACGGCCGCTGCCAGACCGATGGCAGCAGCCAACGCCCCCAGGATGATCATGGCCAGCATGCTGACGACAAAACCGGCCCAGACGGGGCCCCAATGGACCCGGTCGTCCCGCCGTGCCGCCAGTGGTGCGGCCATCGGCCCCAAGGCTGCGGCCGGACGTTCGACGGCCATGCCCCGCCGAGTGGGGTTCCGCTCGATGTCGATTTCCGGATCTCTCTCTACCACGACGCACCCTCCTCCCCTTCAATCGCCCCTGCGAGCGTGGCTGGGGCCCGTGAGGCCTGACGGCTCACAAGGGCCCCAGCCCGCGCCCGGCGGGCCAGCCCCGGCTGCCGGCGAGACGCCGGCTGTCCCAGTCCGCTCCCGCCGGGGAATGAGACTTGTTACGGAGTGTAAAGTTCGGGGTGTCGGGCGTCAACGCGGCAGGATCAGCCGCTTGCCTGGGTTTGGCGCTGACGGACGGGCTGCGGGGCCAGGATCGCCCCCAGCCAGGCCGCCCCGATGGCCACCAGGGCCGCGGCCGCAAACCAGGCCGCCAGACCGCCGGCGGCGTTGGACACTGCCGCCGGGCCATTCAGGCCTTGCAACGCCCTCTGGGCGAACACCTGCAGATTGAGTGGGCCCATCAGCGAGCCGACGATGCCGCCCAGCCCGAACGCCCCCCCGAACAGTCCGCCCATCGTGCCCAGTACCCCGGCCAACAGGCCATGGGCGCCAGGCGCCATGCCGGCCCGCTGGCCGCTCAGCCAGCCGCCAGCGGCAAAGGCCAGGGCCGTCAGTCCGATGCCGATCATCGCCGAGGCCCCGGTGCCCAACGGGGCACCTTGTGGGGCTTCGGGGGCCAAGGCCCACCAACCCAGGGCCAGGGCGATCGCCCCCAGCCAGATGAGCAAGCCGAGGCTCAGCAGGGCCCCGGCCCAGATGGCGCCCCAATCGACGCCCTGCGCACGCGTCTGCACCGCTTCCTCCTTCACTGTGCCGCTCCCGCGGCGGATGGCCGGATATCGGGAGCGGATCACCCGTTACAAAGCTTAACATTCGCCCCCATTCCTGTCAAAGACCGACCAGGCTGAAAGCCAGTCCCGGCGGCATTTGCGGCGATTGTACCCCCGCCAACCCAAGCCCGCGCTATACTGGCCGTTGGGTTGTCTCGGAGACGCCGGGCGCTGGCGATGTTGCCGACGGTTTGGGCGCCTATGCCGTGACGTGCCGCTCTGCAATGTCTATAGAGGCAAACGAACGTGGCCGTAGCTGTTGACCTTCCGCCCTTTCTGCACGCCATTGCGCCGGAACTGGCGCGGGTCGAGGGGGCTCTCGGCGCCGGTTTTGGCCAGTATGAGCCGCTCCTCCTCGAAGCCGGTGGTCACCTGTTCAAGGCGGGCGGCAAACGGATGCGGCCGATCCTCGTCCTGCTCTGGGGCCGGGCCCTTGGGGGCATCCGCCCCGGCCACGAGATCCTCGCCGGGGCCCTGGAGATCCTGCATACGGCCACACTGGTCCACGACGACGTCATCGACCGGGCCGAGTTGCGCCGGGGACTGGCCTCGGTCAACCACCGCTGGGACGAGCGGGTCTCAGTGATTGCCGGCGACTTCCTGTTGGCCCATGCCAGCTACCTGATCACCACGGTGGGGATCAACGCCCTGACGGCGCTCTGTGCGCTGACCGTCAAGGAAATCTGCGACGGGGAGATCCTCCAGTATCAGGGCCGCTACAACCTCGGTCTGACGATGGAGCGCTACCTGCACCAGATCGGCAGCAAGACGGGTGCGCTGCTCGCCTGCGGCTGTGAGGGCGCGGCCCTCATCCACGGTGCCGACCCGGCTGTTCAGGCGGCGGCCCGCGAATTCGGCATGGCCCTGGGCACTTGTTTCCAGATTGTCGATGATTTGTTGGATTTCACGGGGGATCAGGCGGCGGTGGGCAAGCCGATCGGTCACGACCTGCACCAGGGCTTTTTGACGGCCCCGGTGCTGCTCGCCTTGCGGGACCCGGCGATTGCCGCCGACCTCCGCCGGCACTTGCTTGCCGGCTTCGAGGATCCTGACCGGATGGAGGGGGCCGTGACCCTCATCCGCGACTCCGGGGCGCTGAACGCGGCCCGGCGGCTAGCGGACGATGCCGCGATGACGGCCCGGGGCCGGCTGGACGCCCTAGCCACGGGCCAGGCCCGGGTCGAATTGGAGAATCTGGTCGACTATGTGCTGCGGCGCGATCGCTAGCGCTGTGAGGTGGGCCACACCGTCGGTGTGACGGGTTGTTTAAAATACTCCCACGGCAGATCAAGAACCTGTTAAGGCGGGGTCAGCTGTTCTGGACACGCTTTTTTGAGATGGCTGGTGTCGCCGGACGGCGGGATGGGGAGGTGCCGATGGAACTGTTCTGGCGCCTGTATTTGGCCCACTTGTTGGCGGACTTCCCGTTTCAGACCAACCGGATCTTTGCCTGGAAGACCCGCAGTTTCGCCGGTGTGCTGGTCCATGCCGTCGTGGTCGTCCTGACCAGCACCGTCATGCTGTGGCCGGCCCTGGTCTCGCCTGACCGCTGGGTGATCCTCACCTTTCTGGGCCTGACCCATGCCATCCAGGACCACCTGAAGGTCGTCTACAGCCGCCATTCCGGCCGGGACGGGCTGACGCCCTACCTGCTCGACCAGTTGGGTCATCTGACGATGACCGCCCTGGCCATCCTCGCCTTTCGGCCCTGGACCCTCGAGTCCGTCAGCTGGCCGGAAGGCTGGGGCCTCTGGGCGACGGTTTACAACAGCGACTGGGTGGTGATGATCAGCTGTGCCGTCATCGTCGTCACCTACGGCATGGACATTGCCCGCCATCTGCGGCATGGCGACAAAGGACCTTTGGTGCGCGAGTGGTACGGCATGGTCGAGCGGGCGGGCCTGGTGTTGGCCGGGGCGTTTACCCTCTGGTCGCCATGGGCTTGGCTGCTGGTCGGTTTCTGGGCGGTGCTCCGCCTGGGTAACTGGTCCCGCAGGCAGTCCCGGGGGATCCCGTCGGCGGTGGTCTCCCTGGTGCTGGGGCTCTTCTTGATTCGCTGGGCCGCGCCGACGACGCGGGTCGCGGCTGCCTGGTTTGGGGCGGAGTGACCGGTTCATCAGTGGTAAAATGCCGCTCATGCAAAGCAACCTTTCCCTCTTTGGCCCCTCCGATCCCCTCCTCGATGACCTGAACGATGCCCAGCGGTCCGCCGTCTCGGCGCTCAGCGGCCCCGTGCAGGTCATCGCCAGCGCCGGGTCGGGCAAGACCACCGTCCTGACCCGCCGCCTGGCCAATCTGCTGCGCAGCGGCGTCTCGCCCGAGCAGATTTTGGCCGTCACCTTCACCAAGAAGTCTGCCGACGAAATGGTCATCCGCCTCAAGAAGCTCGTCGGCGACAAGTCGATTGTCGAGCGGCTGACGGTCGGCACTTACCATTCGGTCTGTCTGGCCCTGCTCAAGGACAACCACGAGCGGCTCGGGTTCACGGCCAAGCCGGGTCTGCTCCTATCGTCCCGCCAACAGGGACTCATCGGCAGCCTACTCGGCGACCTCTGGCTGACGACCGAGACGGCGCTCTCCTGGATCGGCTGGTGCAAAAGCTGGGGCTGGATGCCGGAGGACCTGACCGACGAGCGGGGCCGCCTGGCGGGGATCCCCCAGGACAGCCTGGTCGGCTTTGCCCGCCTCTACAAGGACTACATGGCGTACTGCCGTGAGCATAACCTGATGGACTTCGACGATCAGCTGCTGCAGACCCTGCGGCTGTTGCGCATCGCCCCCGACCTGCTGGAATCCGCACAGCATCGCTTCCAGCACGTCCTCGTCGACGAGTTTCAGGACACCAATCCGGTGCAGTGGCTGATCACCCGTCATATCGCCGCCCCGCAGAACAACCTCTTCGTCGTCGGTGACGATGCCCAGTCGATCTATCAGTTTCGGGGTGCCGACATCACGGGCATCCTGACCTTCGTCCGCGACTATCCCGCTGCCCAGATCATCCCCCTGGAGACGAACTACCGCAGTCTGGCCCCGATCATCGACTTGAGCAATCAGCTGATCAAGTACAATCTGCAGCAGATTCCCAAGACGGTGCGGGCCCACAACACCTCGGCGCCGTTGAACTGCATCACCTGGTGGGAGGCCGAGGATCCCGGTCAGGAGACGCATTTCATCCAGAAGGAAATCAAGACCCTGATCCACAACGGCATGGCGCCCGAGAACATCGCCGTCCTCTACCGCAGCCACGCCCAGTCGAATCTGGTGGAAGACGAGCTGGCCTCGGCCAAGATCCCCTACACGATCAAAAAGCAGTACAATTTCTACGAGATGCCGGAAATCATGGACACGCTGGCCTACCTGCAGCTAATCCGCGGGGACGCCGTGGACATGGAGCCGGCGTCCGACCGCATTTTCCGGTCCGAAGGGCTGAGCAAGACCACCTCCGAGCTGATCCGCAAGGAAGCCCGCAGTCAGAAGTTGCCGATCATGGACGTCTGCATGCAGATCGATTCCCTGCCGCTCCACCCTGGCCAGCGGAGCACCCTGCAGCGGTTCATGGAGCGCCTCTTCCGCTGGCAGCGGCGGGCCAAGACGATGCCTGTCGGCGAGCTCCTGCCGATCATCTGGCAGGAGTCGGGCTACATCGCCCGCCTGGAGAGCGCCGCCACCGAGTCCGCCCATATGGCGCTGCAGAGTCTGAACATCCTGCACGAACAGGCCCGCAAGTGGGAATCGCCCCACATCAGCAAATTCTTCGAGGACATCGAGATGCACCAGCGGCGCCGGCAGTTGGCCCAAAAGCCCAAGGCCGCCGTACAGCTGATGACCATTCACGCCGCCAAGGGCCTGGAGTTCGACGCCGTCTTCCTGATCGGTCTGGAAGAGGACCTGCTGCCCTACAAAAAGAGTGTGCAGAGCGGCGACGTCACCGAAGAGCGGCGGCTGTGTTATGTGGCGATCACCCGGGCCCGCCGCCGGCTGTATTTGTCCCGTTCCTTGAGCCGCAGCCGGTTCGGTAAGCCCTATAAGCCCGTGCCGAGCCGCTTTTGGAACGAAATGCAGGGTCTCGGCGACGTGCCCGTCGCCCAGCCTGATGCGGAGCCGCTGTTGCCGAGTCTGCAGCGGTAACCCATACCGGAAAAGCCCCCTTCGTCACGAAGGGGGCTTTTTGCGCGACTTGGGCCCGGTGACCTCACGAAAAACCCCCTCACCGGAGGGGGTTCGGACTTGGTCCTGTGGTTTAACGGAGCAGGGACAGGGCGTTCGACGGGCTGGCATTCGCCTGGCCAAGGATCGCTGTCGCTGCCTGGGTGAGGATCTGCGCCCGGGTGAGCATGCTGGACTCCTGTGCCACATCCACATCGCGGATGCGGGACTCGGCCGCACTCTGGTTCTCGTAGGACACGTTCAAATTGTTGATCGTGTGCTCCAACCGGTTCTGGACGGCGCCCATCCGGGCCCGGGCCGTGTTGACCGTCCTCAGGGCTTCATCGACCACGCCGATGAGGTTCTGGGACTTCAGGCGGGAGTCGGCGTCGGTGGTCCCGTAAACGGTCGCCGCTTCCAGTTTGAGGGCCCCGGCGCGCATGTCGCTGAAGCCCGACTTGATGATCTGGCCTTCGTTCGCACCGATGTGGAACGTCAGGGCGGCATCGGTCGTCACGGCCGCCTTGCTGGAGGTGGATTGCACGACGGCCGTATCGCCGACATCCGAGGTCGTCACCGCCACCGTGCCGAAGGTGACCTGCACGGCCGCACCGGAGGTGAGGGTGAATGTGCGGCTGGCACCGGCCAAGGCGCCGGCGCCGCCGGCACCGATGTCGTTGATCGTGGAGACGAAACCGTCCGACGCGCGCACTTCGAGGTTGAACATGCCGGCAGTGGCCGTCGCCACAACCTGGAACTGGACGGAGGCATCGATGGTGGACAAGGTGGAGTTGGTCAGCGACGCACCGGCGATGAAATCGCCGAACGCCGGCACCGCAGCCGTTGCATCACCGAGACGGGAATTGGACTTGATAGCGGCATTGCCGTTGGTCAGGGCGGTGGCCTGCGAGATCGAGCCGTCGAGGAGGGTCCGCCCGTTGAACTGGGTGGTTCCCGCGATCCGGGTCAATTCGTCCCGGAGTTGGCCGACTTCTTCCTGGATCTTGGCCCGGTCGCTCTGGGTGTAAGTGTCGTTGCTCGCTTGAACGGCGAGTTCCCGCATCCGCTGCAGGATGTTGGTGGGCGCTTCCAGGCCGCCTTCAGCTGTCTGGATCAGGTTGATCGAGTCCTGGGCATTGGCGCTGGCCGCCGAGGCACCCTGGATCTGGGCTTTCAACGTCTCGCTGATCGCCAGGCCGGCGGCGTCATCCGCAGCCCGGTTGATGCGCTTACCGGAGCTCAACCGCTCGAGCGACTTGGCCAGCAACCCATTTGCCGCACCCAGATTCCGTTGGGAATTGATCGCCGAGATGTTCGTGTTGATCCGAATTGCCATGTAGTAACACTCCTTGTTAGCGGGATTAAAGTCCCTCCTTCAATTTTGGAGATCCCTCTCGTGAACCGAACGTCCTTGCTCGGGTTCGGGCACGCAAATCTATGCGGCCACGTCCAGGTGAAAATTTTTGATCCCCGCGTCGCAACCGACGGCTCCCGCCAGCGGGGAACCGATCAGGATCCGAAACGCCTGCAGCGGCTACGTGCCGATGAGGCCTTGGGTCGAGCTTGGGGCCGCGTTAGCCTGGGCCCGGATCGCGTCCGGCACGGACTGGCGGATCTGGTCTTTGGCGAGATGAATGGCAGCCCGGGCGGCGGCCAGATCCGTCAGCCGGGACTGGGCGGCGGAGACGTTCTCGCTGGCCACGCTCAACTCGGCCAGGGTGGCGAGCACTTCGGGGCTGTTGGCGGAGATACCCATCTCGCTGCGCAGGCGATCCAGATCGCTTTGCAGGGCGGCCCGCTCTCTGGCGTCAGGGGTATCGCCAGCCCGCGCCATCAGTTCGCGCAGACGGGAACCGTGGGGATCGGCAAGTACAAAACGCTGGGTCGCCGGTGTGGCGGTGGTCGCCGGTGCGGCGCCGGTCGCCGGTGTGGGGGACTTCGGGGCGCTGAGCGTAATTCGTTGGTTGGCTGCAGTGCCATTGGCCCCTGCAACGATGCGTAGTCCAGACATGGTGACTCCTTTTTTGGGCGCGATGGACATCCTGGTCCCCTACGTCAAACCTCATGTTTGACCGGTGCGCAACCTCTCCGAGATCATCCTGATCTCGGGTGTCTCTTCCATGAGTGTGGGACGGGCAAGCCGTCCGCGCAGCGACTTCCATGTCGTGCTTGTCTCAGTTTGAGCGGTGACGGCCGGAAAAGCAAGAGCCTGTTGGGATACCGGAGACTTAGGCCAGCCAGGCGACGACGCCCTGACGGCCCGTCTTGCCGGATTCCCGTCTGTACGAGTAGAACATCTCCGGCTTGCAGGCGTTGCAGACATTGCCCGTCGAGACAGTCGAGATCCCCGCCGCCAGCAATTGGGCGGTCAGGGTGCCAGCGAGATTGATGAATAACCGCCCGTCCCGTTCGATCGGGGCCGGACCCGTGGGCACGGCCGCCGCCAACGGCACCGTGACGTCCTCGTGGACGGTAAAACAGCAGGGTCCGATCCCGGGGCCGATCCCGACCACCAGATCACTCACCGGACACTCGGCCAGTCCGGCCAACTGTCTGGCCGCCTTGACGGCGATCCCCGAGGCGATCCCCCGCCATCCGCAGTGGACGGCGGCCAAGGCCCGGCCGGCCGGATCGGCGATGACGACGGGCAGGCAATCAGCCACCTGGATCAGCAACGGCAGGCCGCGGGTCATCGTGATCAGGGCATCGCATGCGGGCGCATGGCCCGGGGCGTCGACGACGGTCACCGTATCGCCATGGACCTGATCGGCTGTGACGAACCGGTCGGCCCGGATATCGAGTGCTTCGGCGAGCAGTTGGCGGTTCATGGCGACGCGGTTCGCCCGGTCCTCGCCGTCCTTCAATTGCAGATTCAACGTGGCATAGGGCCGGGGGCTGACCCCGCCCAGTCGCGTCGTGTAGGCATGGCCAAGGCCCGGGATGTCGATCAGCCCTGAGGATGCCCCGACGAAGAGACGGCCCCGCTTGAGCCAGCGGATGGCGGGAGCGGCCGTCATAGGGTCACGGACGCCGCCCGGGGCAGGGGGAGGTCCTTCGCATACAGGTCGGCGTAGGTTTCCCGCTCGACGATCAGATGGGCCTCGCCGTCTTTGCAAAAGACGACGGCCGGCTTGGGCAGGCGGTTGTAATGGCTCGCCATGGCGTAGTTGTAGGCACCGGTGGCGAATACGGCGAGGATGTCTCCCGGTTGCGGCTCCGGCAAAGCAACGTCGCGGATGAGGATGTCGCCCGATTCGCAGCATTTGCCCGCCACCGTGACGATTTTGGTGGCCGGTGCCGCAGGACGGCTGGCCACTGTGGCTTCGTAAACGGCCTCGTACAGGGCGGGTCGGGGGTTGTCGGTCATGCCGCCGTCCACCGCCAGATACGTGCGGATGCCCGGCACGTCCTTGATCGTCCCGACCGTGTAAAGGGTGACGCCCGCCTCGCCGACGATGCTGCGGCCGGGTTCACAGAGCAGGCGGGGCACCGGCAGGTCGTGGACGGCGCACCGCGCCGTGATCGTTTCGATCAGATGGGCTGCGTAGGTGGCAATGTCGGGCGGGGTGTCCTGATTGCGGTAGCGGATGCCGAGGCCGCCGCCGATGTTCAGCTCGGGCAGGGCGGCGCCCGTGGCAGCCCGGGTCTCGGCCATCAGGTCGACCATCAGGCGCATGGCCGCTTCGAGGCCCGCCAGGTCGAACAGCTGGGAGCCGATGTGGCAGTGCAGACCGGAAAGCCGGATGGAGGAACAGTTCAGGGCATCGATGATCAGCTGCTGGGCCTGACCGTCCGCGATCGGGGTGCCGAACTTGGAGTCCAGTTGGCCGGTCTGGATGTAGGTGTGGGTGTCCGGCTTGATGCCCGGGGTGATCCGCAGGTGGATGGCGGGATGGCGCTGCATGGAACGGGCGATCTCATCGAGCATCAGCAACTCGCGGTGGGAATCGACGACGATGCGGCCGACGCCGGCACTGACGGCTTCGGCCAGTTCGGCGGGGGATTTGTTGTTGCCGTGCATGACGATGCGCTCGGCGGGGAATCCGGCCCGCAGGGCTGTGGCCAGCTCACCGCCCGACACGACGTCTAGGCCCACGCCCTCCGAGGCGACGAGTTGGGCCATGGCCACCGTCAAAAACGCCTTGGCGGCATACAGGGAGCCCGGGATGGCCGCCCGGTATGCCCGCAGGTTGTCCCGGATCAGCTGTTCATCGAAGACGTAGAGAGGCGTCCCGAAGGTGGCGGCCAACTCCAGGGCGTCACAGCCACCGATGGTCAGATGGCCGGCGTCATTGACGCCGTGGCGTCCGGGAAAGGGAAGGGTGTTTGCCATGACTCACTCAGCTCTCAATAGGGTGCGACGTTTGTTTGGGGGCCCTGGGGCTCATACGGGGGCAGCTCCCGCAGCGGTACGCTGACGACACTGCCATCCTCGTCCAGCTCGATCTCGACCGCCTCACGGATAATCTGCTGGGTGACCACTGTGCCGGAGCCCTGGGCCACGGTCAGTTCCAGGCCGAGCGGCGGCATCTCCATGCGGATCTCATTGTACTGATCGTCCTCGTAGGTGAGGCAACATTTCAAGCGGCCGCAGACCCCGGACAATTTGCCGGGATTCGAGGGGAGGCCCTGATTTTTGGCATGGCCGATGGAGACCGGCATGAAGCTGGGCAGCCAGGTGGAGCAGCACAGCGATTTGCCGCAGGAACCGACGCCCGTGAGCAGTTTCGCTTCGTCCCGGATGCCGATCTGGCGCAACAGGATGCGGCAGCGCCGGAAGGTGGTCGTCAGGTCCTTGAGCAGTTCGCGGAAATCGACCCGCCCGTTGGACGAGAAGTAAAAGGTCAGCCGGCTGAAATCATAGGTGTAGACAGCCTCGACCAGCTTCATGGGCAGGCTGTGGGTCGAGATTTTTTCACGGCAGAGGATGTAGGCCCGGGCCTCTTCGCGGTCGCGGTCGAGGAGTTGCTGATGGTCGGCTGGGGTCGCCACCCGGACGAAACGGACCATCGAGGTGGTTTGCCGCTGCAGCACGACAGCAGACGGAATGAAGTGCACCCGTTCACAGCCGACGCCGTCGTCAGACTCGTACACCACGTAATCGCCGAAGTTGATCAGTTCGTCGCCGGTGTCGAACAGTGACAAGGTCCCGTTCGGCAGGCGGACGCCGGTATGTGCCATTAACGCAACGCGCCTTCGTCAAGCAAAGCTTCGATGACCAGCTTAGCATTGACGTTGGCGTCAAGGCGTTGAATCGCCGTTTCCAGTGCCGACAGCTCATGCCAGCCGACGGGATCCTGGGCCGTGTCCCGTGCCGTCTGCCAGCGTTGGCGAATCCGGCCGGAGAGCGCCGCTTTCAGCTCGGGCCCTGGCAGTTCACCCAGGGCCTTGGCTGCTTCCAACCGACCCATGGGCGTACGGAGATCCGCCGCCGGCCAGAACGGCTCTGCCTCGGTCCCGTCGATCTGGCTGATCGCCCAGCCGATGCGGCCATCGGCTTGTCGGGCCAGGCTCGCTGCCCGCTCCGGCTCGACGCCACGCTGGATCAGGGTCTCGGTGATCGTCGTCTCAGCCACGAGGCTCAGCGGAATGAATTGGGCCCGGGAGCGGATCGTCGGCAAGACGGATTCGAGCCGTTCGGCGACGAGGATCAGCACGGTCCGGGCGGGCGGTTCTTCCAGTGTCTTTAAGAGGGCATGGCCGGAGTCCCGACCCATGGCCTCTGCTCCGAACACGGCAAAGACCTGACTCAGCTCGCCCATCGGCGCGGTCGTGCAGGCGGCGATCACCTCGCGTACCTGATCCATCTTGATCAGACCGGCTTTGCCTTCCGGATGCCAGGCCCGCCAGTCGGCGGATTTTGCGGGCGCCATGCCCAGCAATTGCGTTGCCAGGGCCTCGACGAGTGTCGTCTTGCCGATCTGTGCCGGACCGACAATCAGGTAAGCGTGGGAAACCCGGTCTGTGGCCAGGGCCCGCCGCAGCAGTTCACAGGCCCGTGGTTGGCCGATGACGTGGGCGAAGGGATCGGTGGCGGTGAGGTCAGACATTGAAGGTACCTAACTGGGGGCTGAGTGACTATCTCAACCAACGATCGGTCGCCTGGCATCGCATGGCTGCGCCAGGACTGCGTTACAGTTTCTCACCGGACTACCCCGTACGCTTCGTCACTGTGCCTTGCCCAACGGCGCCAGGCTCGGTCTCGATGATTGAGAGAGTCTTTTAGACCGGATCGTGGCATGTGGCGATCGTCGGGCATCACCCCTCCTGCAGGTTCCCCGTCAAGGGAAACCAAAGTTTTCTGAGCACTGGATTTTGTGCCTGGCATTATCGGTCGAGATGGGGATCACTCGGAAGACGGGCGAGGCTGGGATCGTCCGACCAACCCACAAAACGCCCGAGTAATCCGTGCACAGTGGAACCCGGGGGTGGGTTTGAGGTGGGTGAGGGGTGTCCGAATGCTAGGAGGCCCCGGTGATAGCTCCCCAAAGAGCTTAGCCGGGGCCGTTCGTGGTTGATTCGCCTACACGTTGTTCCGGACAGGGCAAGCGGGCACTCATCACCCCCCTCAAACCTACCCCTCGTGGGGGGATTGGTAAAACTGGAGCCCACTGGCTTTGGAAGCGAAGCAGACGATGTGTTTGTGGCCATCCTTGCGGGCGAGCTCCAACCTGCGGGCGGCCAGCTGGATCAGCGTCCGGGCCGAGGTGGTCTCCTGGCTGCTGCACAGGCCGACGACACCCTGCAGTAGCGGGTGCGAGGCCTGCAACTGGGTCAGGCAGCGGTTGAAGACGTCCAGGGCCTGTTCGGGCAACGTGTGCGGGAAGTAAAAGAGGAACTCATGGGAATCCCAGTGCACGACCCAGTCCGTCTGGCGGACGAGACGCCGCACGACGGCGCCAGCCTGGGCCAGGATCTTGCCGGACTCGTCGGTGCCGAGCACCCGGCTCATCGCCGCCAGATCGTCAAGACCGAGGATGGCCACCGAGCCGACTTCCTTGGAGGCGGCGATCCGCTCGCACTCCTCCCGGAACCGCTCGTTGAAATACAGCCGGTTCCAGAGCTTCGTCAGTTTATCGGTGCTCGTCCGCTTTTCGACTTCTTCCGCCAACTGGGTGGCGTACTGGGCCAATGCCACCTGGGGCAGCAGGGCCTGAGCGACGTTTGCCATCAGGGACTCGGTGGCGCTGCCCTCGGGGCCGCGCATGACCAGCATGCCCAGGCTGCTCTCGCCCATGGCCACGGCGATGGCGAAGGCGTTGTCGAGGCCCGGCCAGGGGACGAGGGTGCGGCTCTGCACGACGTCGGCCCGCTTCAGGCCCGCCAGGGCGCCGCTGAAAACGGCCTCGGAATTGGCCGTCAGGTAGGCCGGCTGCCCGTGCAGGGACCAGAAGGCGGCCATCTCAACGCCGGGCGCCACCTGGAACAGCAGGTTGGCGATCTGGGTGGTGTTTTTGGACCAGTCACCCGTCAGGTGCAGTTGGCTGCCCAGGCGCAACGCCGGATCCAGGGTCGTCAGATTGTCGACAGTCATCACGCTCTCCTACAGGCCCAACAGCGGCGTCAATAGCCCGATCGTATCCCGCATCTCCATGCGGATCAGCCCGACATTACACGGGCCGGCCGTGACCACGGCCAAAATGAAGGCCTCGGTCACAAACATCATCATCCGTTCTTCCCCGGTCCGTTCGATGATCAACTGTTCGATGACATCATCGTTTTGCCGACCGCTTTGCTGACCTGAACGCTCGAAGCTGTGAATCGCCCGGGCAAACAGGGATGCCAGATGTTCCGTGCTGGATGTCTCCTGCCCGGACCCTTTGGCGATCAGCAGACCGTCGCGGTCCACCATCAGGATGGTGATCACGCCGTCGACCTTCTTGAGGCGGTCCAACGTCGCTGTAATCGAATCGATGCTCATGGTCATCCTCGCCGGATCGACGCCGGCTCGTACCGACATCGCCACCGCTGCACTGGCGGGGCAAGCCGCAGGTTACATGTTAATAGAGGCTTAAACGCTTTTCAAGGTCTTCAATCGGTCGCTAACCATTGCTTAGCCAATGCGACGGCCGATTCCGCGTCCAGAATTTCACCCAAGGCCTGCGCCTCGCGCAACCGGACCAGCATCTCGCCCACGTGCCGCCCCGGCTGCCAGTCCAAAGCCGCCATCAGCGCCCGTCCGTCGACCAGCGGCGGGGCCGCTGCCACGGGAACGGCCCATTCGAGATAGCCGATCACGAGCTTTTGGGCGATGGCATGCATGGCGGCGTTGTCGGCGGCGGTGATCGCCGGCCCCTGGGTCCCACGCCGGTCGGCGAGGGCCATCAGGGACACGCCGAGGGAATCGCGACCCAGGTCCCGGTAGAACCGGTACAGGGCGCGGTCCGTCATCGGGGATGAGAGCAGGTGGCCCGGCCGCAGGTGCCAGCCCACCTGGGCGGCCAGCCAGCGGGTCTCGGGCGTGCTCAGCCGCAGCCGCTCGCCCATGGCCGTCATGATGTCGGCGCCAACTTTGTCGTGGCCGGTGAAGCGGGCTCGGGTCCCCTCCAGGGTGTAGGTGGCGGGCTTGCCCAAATCGTGCCACAAGGCCGCCGCCTTCAGCCAGGGGCCGATGCGCCGGCCGTGAGCCAGTTCCGTGTCGAGATAGTCCTGCAGGGGCGCCGCCGGCAGCCCTTCGGCGTCCAGCGAGGTGAGCAGCTGCTCCATCTGGTGGGCCACCTCGACGGAGTGGCTGAGGACGTCGAGGTGATGGTGATCGTTCGGGGGAACCGTGATCATCGGGGCCATCTCCGGCCAGACGGCGATCAGGAACCCACAGGCCTGCATCTGGGCGAGGACCGGCCCGGCCGTGCCCGCAAACAGCAGGTAGGACTCGTGGGCCACCCGTTCCGGGGCGACTTGGGCGATCGTGGCGGCGTGGCGACTGATCCAGGCGAGGGTGGCCGGCTCGATGGCAAACCCCGTCTGACTGGCGAAGCGGAAGGCCCGCAACAGGCGCAGGGGATCATCGAGGAGGTTCGACTCGCTGACGGCCCGGATGCGCCCCGCCTGCAGGTCCGCCAGGCCACCTGTGGGATCGAGAAGGCCGGCGGGGATGCCGGCATCGTCATCGGTCAGCCAGGCCAGGCTGGTGGCGTCTAGGGGCAGGCCGAGGGCATTCAGGGTCAGGTCACGGCGCCGCAGGTCGGTGACGGCGTCAGCGCCTTCCTGGCGGGCGATGTCGAACTGCAGCGGGGACTCGGGCCAGAGGACACGGGCGACGTCGTGCTCGGCGTCGAGATGCACGCAATGGCCACCAGTGGCGTCGGCAAAGCGGCGGGCGAGGTCGTGGGCCCCGGTGGGAACGGACCAGTCAAAATCAACCGGTGAACGACCGAGCAGGCGATCCCGCAGCGTCCCGCCGACAAGGTGGGTGCCGGGCGGGGCGAGCGTGGCCCAGGAGGCCAGGTGGGACGGCAGTGTGGGGTGCATGTACAAACTGACTTGGCTGGGAGACTAGGGATCGAACCTAGATTAACAGGGTCAGAACCTGTCGTCCTACCATTGAACGATCTCCCAACAGCGTGTCCACAAGCTACCAAGACGGGGAGTCGGGCGTCAAGGGGTGGGCGTGGGTTCACCCGCCGGCCCGGCGCCGTCCGGGTTGCCGTGGACCACCGGTTCCCAGGGATGCAGCCGTTCTTGTGTCGCCGCAATTTGGGTGGCCAGCACTTCGGCCAGGCGCATTTCTTCCAGCCGGAAATGGCGGGGGCTGGGACCCCAGCCGATCAACAGGGCGCGCTCGTCCCGCAGCGCCAGAGGTACGACGATCAGGTCGCCGGCATAGAGCGACCACGGGCTCGCCACGGCTGCCGGAGCGTCCCCGCGCCGGATGGCTTCCACGGGACTGCGCGACAGCCGTTCTCCGGTCGCCGGCGCCCCAAGGCCGGCCCGGCCACGGATGATCAGATCGTCGCCCTGGATGGTGGCGTAAACGGTCGCATCGCAGGCCATCGCCTCCAGCAGCAAACCGGCACCCACGTCAGCCAAGGCGGCGACGTCGGCCAGTCGGTTCAGCTTCTGGACGCCGCGCAGGAGGACCTGCAGATCCTGCTGGCTCTGGCTGACATGCTCAAGCCAGGCATCGGTGACCACCGTATGGATGGCGATCATCAGGCGGTCGATGAGCAACCGCAGGAGCGACCGGTCTCCTTCAAAGCCGGAGCAGAATGTCTGCAGGGCACTCTGGCAGAGCAGCAGATTCGTCTCCAGGCGCAGGATCGCATGGGGGTGATGGGCAGCCCGGCGGGCTTCTTTGCGCAATTGATCGAAGAGGAGGCCATGGGTGGCAAAGCCCCGGTCGGCACCTTCCGGACGCCGGACGATCACCAGCAGGCGCTCGACGATGACCTCGACGATCTGCTCCACGGTGGCCAGGCCTTCGGTCTCGTCCATGGCCTGACGTTCGCCACTGCTGGGAAAGCGCTCGACTCCCTGGTGCCACTGGCGGGCGACGGTATCGACGCCCGCTTTGAGCTGGGTCGCCCACCGTTCCAGGACCTTGGCATCGATGCGGTGACCAGTCGCCATGGCCTTTTCGACGATCTCCTGCTCCTGGAACGTGCCGACGACGATCGCCTTGCTGTCGCCGCTGACGCTCTGGCTCTGGCAGATCTGGTTGCGGCCCTGTTTTTTGGCCCGGTAGAGGGCCGTATCGGCAAAGTCGATCAGCTCTTCCCGGGTCATCGTCGCGTCTTCGGAACAGCTGGCCCCGATGCTCAGCGTGCAGCTCACCGTCTGACTGTTGCGGCCCTGGAAGGGATGGGTGGCCACCTTGACCCGGATGCGCTCGGCGACTTCGACGGCATGTTCCAGGGAGGTTTCCGGCAAAAAGACGGCGAATTCCTCGCCGCCATAGCGGGCGACGACGTCCGTGTCCCGCACTGCATCCAGCAGCAGGCCGCCCAGGTCCCGTAGGACGACGTGGCCCAGGAGGTGGCCGTGGGTGTCGTTGAACCGTTTGAAAAAATCCACGTCGATGAGCAGCAGGCTGGTCGGCCGACGGTGGCGCATGGCCCGCCGCAACTCGTCGTCCACCTTTTTCGTCAGGTAGCGGCGGTTGTACAGGCTGGTCAGCGCATCCGTGATCGCCTGCTGCTGGATGTCCTGATTCAGCTGCACGTTGTCGAGGGTGACTTCGACGTACTTGATCAGCAGCGTCAGCAGGTGCATGTGCTCCGTCGAAAAGGCCCGCCGCTGGCTGGAGGTCAGGCAGAGCAGCCATTTGACGTCGTTGGTGACGAAGACAGGCACGGCCAGCACGGACTCGACGTCGGCCCAAAGCTCGCCATAAGGTTTGGCGCCCGGCAGATCACCGTGCTGCACGCCCTGACGGTGGGCGACGGCCCGCTGCAGGGGACCCGACATGTCGAGCAGGTCATAGACCTCGTCAGGGGCGCCGATCAGATCGGAGGAGACCCGGGTCAGGCGCTGCTTGGCATCGTCGACCCGGTACACGTCGAAGCGTTCATGGGCGACGAGGGACGGCAGGCGTTGCGACAGCGTGCGCCAGATGTTGTCGACCTCGCGGGCCCCGCCCACCAGCCGGCTGATCGCCTGCAACTGTTCCAAATGCTTGTTGAATACGGCCGTGGCGATGAAGGCCTTCAGGGCGTCGATGAAAATCAGGGTCAGGGCGAAGGGGACGAGGACGCCCAGCCAACTGGCCGTCGGCCAGAGGTAGACGGCCAGGACGGCGATCGGCCAGAGCAGGACCACCTGCAGCCACTCCCAGCGGTCTTCCTCCCAGATGAGCAGGAAGACGTTGCGGTCTTCGCGCAGGGCGATCAGGCCGTTGACGATCAGACTGCTCAAAAAGAGATAGACGATGCTGGCCAGACAGGCTGCCCAGAACAGCTGCAGCAGGCTGAAGTGCATCGGGTCCGGCCCGAAGAAGCGCAGGGTGTTGCCGGCGAAGATGTAGGCGATCGTGTACTGGCTGGCGTTGAACAGGGCGATCGACCAGTGGCGTCGCTGCTGGGCGATGACGGAAAAGCCCGTGCCGAAAGCAGCCAACAGGGCCGTGACCGCAGGCGAGAGCAGGAACGAGCTGATCAGCAGGACCAGGAAACTGGCGGTGATCTTGCAGCCGCTGGGCAGCGTGACGTAGGTCGCCTCGGCGGCCATGTTCAGGGCCAGCAGGAAGACGAAGCCGCCCGAGCCGATCAGCTTCATTTCATGGTCGAGGCTGCCGATGGACAGGAGCAGGGCCATGATGGCGGCGCCGACGATGGCGTAGACGTAGCCGCGCACGGCCGTTTTGTGGAACCGGAACAGGGACAGGTCGCGGCTGACCAACGCACCCTCCTACCCTGGTGCCTTTGCGCTCATGCACAAGTCAGGCATCACGCCCACTTGGGCTCGTTTTTCAGGCATACGCTTTCTATCATAGCCAGCCTGTACAAGAGCTGACAAGCAAGAAGGTGTGCGGAAAGGGGGCGCCAGGACCGAGAGACCTAGCGGTGACTGGAAGAGCGCCGTTCGACAGCGCAACCGGTTTCGCCAGAACGGTGTTTGGCGCAGCGCGAGGGGACGGCGGGCGGCGTTTCTGACGACAGGACAGGGGCTTGGCCGGCCGCTGGGGCGGGATCGGCGGCGGTGGCAGGACGGCAGTGCGTTGCCGGCCGGGTTTCGGCATGGTATTCTGCCAGCCTTGTACCGCATGTCGAGGTTCTCCAAGTGTCCTGCAGAGGATCACCGTAGGCAGCGCGTCTCCGCACACTCCTTTGGAGGTAACAGTTCACCATGTACGCCATCATCAGATCCGGCGGGAAACAGCACAAAATTGAAGTCGGCCGGTTCGTCGATCTCGAATTGCTGCCCCAAGCCGAAGGCGAAAAAGTGTCATTTGACCAGGTCCTGATGATCGTCGACGGCGAAGCCGTCACGCTCGGCAGCCCGATCGTGGCCGCCACCGTTTCCGGCACCGTCGTCAAGCACGGCCGTGGCGAGAAGATCATCGTCTACAAGATGCGGCCCAAAAAGCACTACCGCAAAAAGCAGGGTCATCGGCAGGGTTTCACCCGCGTCATGATCGACGCCATCCAGG
>JACMPN010000529.1 GCA_014377495.1 Candidatus Sericytochromatia bacterium | reverse complement strand
CGAAGGTGGGTCAGGACACGATTCTGCCCGTTTCGTGCAACTTTTGGGCGGCACGGGCTCGCCGACCCCGGCCCCGCGGGCCGAGCGGGCCCTGACTGCCCCGCGCGGGGCTTACTGGCACGGCGAGCAGGCCTGGCGCCGGGGTGACCGGGCGACGGCACGGACCGTCTGGGCGACATTACCACCCGGGCTCTGGCGACACCTGGCAGATGCCGAGCTTGCCTGGCTGGCCGGTGACACGCAGACGGCATGGCAGGGCCTGTCGACCGTGGCCAGGCTCGATCCGGCCGAGACCCAGACGTATGTGGTGGCTGGCGAGTGGGCGATGGCCGCCGGGGATGTGGGCCGGGCGCTGCGGGCCTGGCAATGGGGCCAGCGGCTCGGACTGCCAGATCCCTGGCTACTGACGGGTCTGGCCCGTCTGTACGTGCACCTGGATCAGCCGGGCGGCGCCCGGGAGCTCTGCCGCCAGGTGCTGACGATCCGGCCGAACCACGCCGCCGCGTTCGAGACCTTCTGGCAAGAACTCCTGCAAGCCCCCTGGCAACCCCACAAAGGCACCGGTGAGACCCCGATGGGACGTTCCGACACGCCGATGCGATCGACCAAAGCCTAGAGCCAGTCGGTTCCCCCTTGCGGGAAACCTTTTGGAGGGGGTCAGTGCGCGCCGAATAGGGCTCAGTCAGTGCCTCTTACATCAACGGAAAGTCAATTTCGGAGCCACCGGCCCGACGATAGCCAGGGACATGGCATCCGTCTGCAAATGCTGTTGGGTGACCTGCAACAGATCCTCCCGGGTCACGGCCAGCACCGACTGGGCATAGGTCTCGGCGTAGTCGAAGCCCAGGCCGAAGAGCTCCGATCGCAGCAGGTAATCCGCCTTTTGGGCGTCCGATTCGAGCTGGAAGACAAAACTGCCCGTCAGGTAAGCCTGGGCATCCTGCAATTCCGGCAACGTGACCGGTTCGGCGGCAATGCGGTCGAATTCCTCGTACAGGGCGGCCACGGCGGCCGCCGTGTTCGTCGGGTCGGTGGCCAGATAGGCGTGGAAACTGCCCGGCTCCATCCCTGCCGAACCGACGAGGTCGCAGTAAGCCGTGTAGGCGAGGCCTTTTTCGTCCCGGATCCGGCTGGGGATGCGGGAGCTGAGGCCCGACCCGCCGCCCAGGATGGCTTCCAGCACGTCGAGCGTCGCATAGTCGGGGTTCGTCCGCCGCACGCCCATCTGGCCCAGATAGATGTGGGCCTGGGCCCGGTCCTGGACGACGATGCGCTGGGACGCCGCGGCATTCGGCGGCACGGGTACGTGCACGTCGAAGGGACCCGTTGCCGTCCAATTCCCGAACAGGTCGAGGACCTGCTCATGGATCGCCGTCGGGTCGACGTCGCCGACGACGACCATCACGGCCCTGTCCGGCCGGAAGCAGCGTTGATGAAACGCCTGCAGATCCGCCTGTTCGAGCCCTTTGACCGTCTCAAGGGAGCCGTCGGTCGGTCGTGAGGAGGGATGGTCGCCGTAGATCAGGGCATGAAAGGCCCGTCGGGCCACGGACTTGGGATCGTCCTCGGAAGCGGCCAGATCATCGAGCTGCAGGGCCCGCTCCTTGGCGATCTCGTGCTCCGTCAGATGCGGTTGGAGCATGACGTCAGCCAGCAATGACAGGCCGAGCGGGGCATGTGCCTTGAGAAAACGGGTCTGCAGGCTGGTGCCGGACACGCCGGCCCCACAATCCAGGCCACCACCGACGGCCTCGATCGCCTGGGCGAAAGCCTCACCGTCCCGCATGCCGGCGCCCTTGACGATGACATGGGCCAACAGGGAGGCCAACCCGGCCTTGGCCGGCGCCTCACACCGCGAACCGGCGGGCAGATGGACCTTGGTGGACACGGTCGGCGAGGCCGGGTTCGCCTGGACGAGCAGGACCATCCCGTTCGGCAGCACCCAGCGGTGCACCTGGGGCAACACGAGCCGGGGGGCGGCCAAAATGAGCTTGGGCGGGTTCAGGGGCCGGGGCGGCGGCGCTTCGATCGGCTCACTTTCGTCCTCGTCCAGGAACGGGGGCCGCTTGCCGGCCTTTTGGACGCCGACGGTGCGGGTGGCCGCATCCAGATACCGCTTCGCCACCCGGCGCACGTCTTCTGCCGTCACGGCCTGGATCTTGACGGGCAGGGCGTCGGCCTCCCGCCAATCGCCGAGGGCAGCGGCTTCACCGTAGCGGTGTGCCTGCGCCATGCTGGTCTCGTCGTCAAAGGCCTCCCCCGCCGCCAGCAGGTTTTTGGCTTTGCTCAGCTCAGCTGCACTGACGGGCTCCCGCTGCAGCTTGCGGATCTCGGCGAGGATCGCCTTTTCGACTTTGGTGACCGAGCCACCCGGCTTCAGTTCGGCAAACACGGTCAGCAGGAAGGGGTCCGCCGTCAGGAAGAACTCCATGCCGATGTCGGCGACAATCTGCTGATCCTCGACCAGGGACTGATAGAACCGGGACGTGCGGCCATGGCTGAGCAACGTCGTCAGCACCTCGACGGCGGGTACGTCCGGATGGCCGAACGGGGGCTGGCGATAGCCGATCGCCAGCCGGGGGACGGCCGTCGGCCGCCGCATGACGAAACGGCGCTCCCCGTCCGGCGGGATCTCCCGCACGGGGGCGGGCGGGGTGGGGCTGATCGCCGGGACGTCCCCGAAATGGGTCTCGACCTGACGCAGGGCCTCGGCCGTGTCAAAATCGCCGACGAGGACGAGGGTGGCGTTGTTCGGCCCGTAAAAGCGGTCGTAATAGGCCACCATCTGCTCACGGGTCAGGTCCTGAACGTCCTGATACCAGCCGAGGATCGGGTGCCGATAGGGGTGCACGGTCAGGCCCGTGGCGCTGAGCTGGTCGATGAGCGGATGCCAGGGGGAGTCCTGGCTCATCCGCCACTCCTCGAGGACAACCTGTTTCTCGGCCTCGAATTCGACAGGGTCAAAGGCGCACCGGCGCATCCGGCTGGCTTCGATGGCCAGGCCGTCCAACCAGCGGTCGCTGGCAAAGGCAAAGTGATAGGAGGTGTAGTCGTAAGCGGTGAAGGCGTTGTTGCTGCCGCCATTGCGCTGGGTGATCAGGTCGATCTCGCCCTTGCCGTAACGGTCGGTGCCCTTGAACATCATGTGCTCGAGGAAATGGCTGACGCCCGTCTCGCCGGAGCGTTCGTAGCCCGAACCGACCCGGTACCAGGTCATCATGCTGACGACCGGCGTGGTCCGCACCTCTTTGGTCAGGACCCGCAGGCCATTGGCCAGGACGTGCTCCTGCGCACCTGTCGGAGCCACAATGCGTTGGACCAAAGGAGACCTCCTTGCCGGGGTTGCGACCGAGGCGGGCTCGCCGCCCACCTGCAAGTCGAACCTGTCCGGGGTCCAGGATCCTCCAGCAGGATTCGGCTCACATCTGGACCACTTTACCACCACTGTCCCGGAGTCTGGCCGACCGGTGATGCTGTGCCAATGAAGGCGCCCACCAAACCAATCCGCGCGACAATGCCGGGATGTCGCTTGACCCGTTCCGTCTCACCGTACCCGCCACGCCCGGTGCCATAGCCCGGCTGGGGGCCCATCTGACTGCCTGGCTGGCGGAAACACACGGCCCCACGGCCGTCCTCGTCCGTTGGGCGGTCGTCGCCAGCCCCGATCATTCCCCGGAGTCCGGCCTTGCCGCCGGATCAGCGTGGGTCGTGGAAGGCGTGGCCGGCACAGTTGCGGGTGGGCTGCGAAACGTCGGGCCGCCCGGGCCCTGATCGACCGGCCCGTCGTGAGCGGTCGGATCGGGAGCAGGGCGCTGGCTCAGTGGCTCAGCAGGCCGGGATGTGACACGAAGAACAGACCGATGGCCAACCCGATGGATGTCAGCAACAGCGGCAGATTCCAGACAGCACCGGAGCCAACGATGGCGCCGCGAAGCTTGACCATAACTACGATCCTCCTTGATCGAAGACCCGCAGAGGGTCATCCCCGATCACCTGTGTCGTACTGCCGGAAACCATATCACAGCGCAAAGCGCCGGCCCGTTAACTTTTCTCACGGCTGAAATAATGTCATGGCGCCGTTTCGCGCCATTCCGGTCCCTATTTTGCAGGCGTCGGCCGGCTCAGGCGAACCAGGGCGGCGAAGCTGTCCGGATCCAGGCTCGCCCCGCCCACCAGGCCACCGTCGATGTTGGGATAGCGC
The DNA here is from genome assembly GCA_014377495.1 of Candidatus Sericytochromatia bacterium. Taxonomy (GTDB): domain Bacteria; phylum Cyanobacteriota; class Sericytochromatia; order JACMPN01; family JACMPN01; genus JACMPN01. The sequence continues at coordinate 2,106 of JACMPN010000529.1, read as the reverse complement.
ATCAGGTCCGCCATGTTGTCCGGCTTGACCGACCCGCCATAGAGGATGCGGGTCCCGTCGGCGCCGGCAGGGCCCTGGCTGCGGGCCACCTCGTCACGGATGACGCCCATGATCCGGTCCGCCTCGTCAGCGGCGCAAACCTTGCCCGTGCCGATCGCCCAGACCGGTTCGTACGCGATGATCAGCCCGGCGGGCTCTTTCGGTTTGACACCCTGCAGGGCCAGGTTCGTCTGGCGGACGACGATGGCGTCGGCCTGACCGGCCTCACGCTGGGCCAGGGTCTCGCCGACGCAGACGATGGGGATCAGGCCGGCGGCGATGGCGGCTTTGGTCTTCAGGTTGACGGACGCGTCGGTCTCGCCGAACATCTCGCGACGTTCCGAGTGACCGATGATCACGTAGCGCACGCCTAAATCCTTGAGCATGTCCGCCGAGATCTCGCCCGTGAAGGCGCCTTTGGCTTCCCAGTGCATATTCTGGGCGGCCAGGCGGATGGCGTTGCCTTCGAAGCAGCGGGACAGATGGTCCAAGGCCGTGGCGGGCGGGGCGATGATCGCATCGACCTGCCGCTCGGACCGGACGTCCTCCGGCAGGCTCGCCGCAAAGGCAGCCGCATCCGAGGCGGTCTTGTGCATTTTCCAGTTACCGGCCAGTACGGGACGCCGCATGTTTAGCTCCTCTCACGCAGCACGGCGACACCGGGCAACGTCTTACCTTCCAAAAATTCCAACGTGGCCCCGCCACCGGTTGAGACGAGGGTGAAGCGATCGGCCAGGCCCATCTGCTCCACCGCCGCCACGGAATCGCCACCACCGACGATAGTCACCGCCCCGCGGTCCGCCGCCTCAGCACACATCTGGGCCACGGCCCGTGTCCCTTCGGCAAAGGCCGGGTTTTCGAAGACCCCCATCGGGCCGTTCCAGACGATGGTGCGGGCCGTCGACAGCAGCTGCCGGATCTGGGCCAGGGCGGCAGGACCAATATCGAGGGCCATCTGGTCCGCAGGCACACCGGCAACCACGGGCACACCGTCCGGCGCTTCCGGCGGGTTGCCGGAAAGGACCGCCAGGCAGGTCGGCGCCGGGGCTTTGATGTCGCCGGCACAAAAGTAATCACCCGGCACGAGCAGCGCCTTACCGGCGAGCTGGGCCTGGCCGGCCAGCCGTTTGGCGGCGTCGTAATAGTTCGGCTCGACGAGACTGCGGCCCACTTGGGCCCCCGTCGCCGCCTGCAGGGTCAGGGCCATGGCCCCACCGACGATCAGGGCATCGACCTTGGGCAGCAGGTGCTCCAAAACGGTAATCTTGCTGCTGATCTTGGCCCCGCCGATGATCGCCACGACCGGCCGTTCCGGCGCCGACAGGGCCCGACCCAGGGCGTCCACTTCGGCGGCCATGAGGAGACCGGCGTAAGCGGGGAGGTACTGGGCGACACCCGCCGTTGAGGCATGGGCCCGGTGGGCGGTGCCGAAAGCGTCGTTGACGAACAGATCCGCCAGACCAGCCAGTTGCAGGGCGAATTCCGGGTCGTTTTTCTCCTCTTCCGGGTGGAAGCGGATGTTTTCCAGCAACAGCACGTCACCGGGTTTGGCTTCGTCGACGGCGGTCTCGACCTTCGGACCGACCGACTCGTTCAGGGCCCGGACCGGATACCCCAGCAGCCCGGCCAGGTGGGTGGCGATGGGCGCCAGGCGCAGAGCGTCGTCGACACCCTTGGGCCGGCCCAGGTGGGAGACCAGCACCGTGATCGCCCCGGCATCGTGCAGGCGGCGGATGGTGGGCAAGGCCGCCCGGATCCGGGAATCGTCCGTCACCCGCCCCTCGGCCATGGGCACGTTGAAATCCACCCGGACCAGCACCCGCCGGTCGTGTAGATCCGTGGGGGACAGGTCGGCAATCGTTGCCTTGTTCATTGCGGTCCTCCTGCAGGGTCACCGTCCATGGCGGCGTCTGCCGGCCATCGCCAAGAAAGCGTCCGCTTCCCCGACTGGGCACAGTGTATCGGAGCCTACGCCATCTCCACAGGACCAAACGAACTTCTGCCCTGACCGCACAAACAGAGGAAAACGAACGTTGGCCCGGATGGGGCGGCAGGGGCGCGCGCGGG
>JACMPN010000528.1 GCA_014377495.1 Candidatus Sericytochromatia bacterium | reverse complement strand
GCGGCCCTGCGGGCCGCTGGCCACTTGACGGCAGCCGCCGACTTGGGGGGGGCTGCTGCAGAGGCACCCTGGCCCCCCCACCCTGCCCTCGCCCCCCGGGGGGACGCCGCCCGGCAGAACAGGGCCGATGACGAACGGGCCTGGCAGACACAGGCCGAAAGCGGGTTCACCGGCCTGGCCCCGCAGGTACGCATCAAATGCGGCAAGCTGCACGCCAAGATCGGCAAAACCTACTTCTTCTTCCAAAATGCGATGAGCGTGGCCCTGGAGCATTTCGTGGCCGCCCGGGAACACTTCGCCGCAGCCGGCGACACCAGCCTGCTCGTCGGCAGTGACAGCCAGGTCGGCTGGGCCCTGCGGACCCAGGGCAAACGGGATGAAGCCCTCGCATACTGTCATAAGGCCATGGATGCGGCCGAGGCACAGGGATTGTTGCCCGAAGTCGGCGAGGCCGGCCACAATCTTGGCAACCTGTATCGCGAGATCGGCGATCTGGCCAAGGCCGAACAGTACTTCGTCGCCTCGATCGCCGCATACGAGCAGGCGAAAGCCAGGCAGAACTTTATCGCCAAGTCCAAGTCAGGCCTGGCCATGGTCTACGCCGATCTGTCCCGCTGGCAGGAAGCCACGGAACTGCAGGCCTGGTGCATGGACCTGGTCGAGCGGATCGGCATCATCAGCGGCCAGATGACGATCGGCTTCCACTTGGGCAACTGTTACCTGAATACCGGGGACCTGACCAAGGCCGAAACCTATTTCAACCGCTCGCTGGCCCTGTCCCGGGACAAGGGGGACGTGCGGCGGCAGGGCAAGTGCTGGGAAAGTCTGGCGAAAGTGGCCCAGATTCAGGGCCGCCACGAGTCGGCCGTCTCCGCCCTGCAGCATGCCCTCGTGTTGGCTCGGGACGCCGGGGCCCCTGTACCGGAACAGGCCAAGTTGCTTTGCGATATCCTGGAAAGTCCCAGCCACAATGATGGGCGGAGCGACATCCTTGACCGCCTGGCCCAGAGTGTGTCGGACCTGCCGCCGGGGCCATTGTTGGTGCGAGCCCAGGCGTTGATGGCAGCCCAGCCTGCCGGGAGCCACTGATCCATGTTCGGCAGTCGCTATAAGGAAATCAAAAAGCTGGGCCAGGGTGGCATGGGCGCCGTCTATCTCGTCCATGACCACAGTCTGGGCCGGGACCTCGCCCTGAAGGTGATCGCCGCCGAGGTCGTCAAAGGTGCCGGCACCTCGTCCGCCGATGCCGAACTGCTGAACAGCTTCCGTCAGGAATTCCGGGCTCTGACCCGGCTCAAGCACCCGAACATCCTGGGGGTTTTCGATTTCGGCATCACGGAAGCCGGAGGGCCCTATTTCACCATGGAGGCGATCGCCGGCCATGAGTTGGAGGCCGAGCCCGAGGCGTCGCTTCCCGAAATTTATGAGACGGTGACTCAGATCTGCCGGGCCCTGGCCTTCATCCATGCCCACGGCGTGGTGCATTACGACCTGAAGCCCCCGAACATCATGATCGTCGACGGCGAGCGGCCCGTGGCCAAGCTGATGGACTTTGGTCTGGCCGGTGCTGGCGGCGAGTCGGCGACCGGCATCAAGGGCACGATGGCGTACATGGCACCGGAGATGATCCGGTCCGAGCCGACCGACTGGCGGGCCGACCTCTATGCCCTCGGGGCGATGCTCTATGAGCTGGTGACCGGTCAGCAGCCGTTCAAGGCCGACCAGACGATGGTCCTGCTGCGCCAGCACCTGAACGATCCACCGCCGCTGGCCAGCCGGGCCCGAGCCGGGATCCCGGCCCGGCTCGACCGGCTGATCACGGACCTGATGGCCAAGGCCCCTGGCGACCGGCCCCAATCCGCCATGGCCGTCATCGCCGCCCTCGACGAGATCGCCGGCGGCGGCCTGCCCATCGAGATCGACGGGACCCTCGAGGCCTACATCCTCAGCGGCTCGTTCACGGGCCGTGAAGGCGAGTTGGCCCAGCTCTGCGGCATGTTGGACACCATGGCCGGCGGCGGCGGCCTGGCCGTCGGGGTGATCGGCGGGGCTGGCGTGGGCAAGTCCCGGCTGCTCGCCGAGTTCCGCTACCACGCCCTGCTCTCCGGCCACCGCTATTTCACGGCCCAGTTTTACGAAGGCTCCAACGAAGCCTATCAGAGCCTGCGGCAGATCCTGGAACTGGTCATCTGGGAGCTGGAAGGGCCACACCCGGAGCTGCTCGGAGCCCATGCCGAAATCCTCCTGGAGCAGCTGCCCCACCTCAATGAACGCCCTTACATGCAGGGCCGGAAGGCGTTCCCACCCGTGCCGCCGGACGAGCAGAAGGCCCGCCTCTTCCAGTACGTCGGCCGTTTCCTCGTCTCTGCCGCCCAGATCCGGCCGATGGTCCTGGCGATCGAGGACTTCCACTGGGCGGATCCCCTCAGCGAGGAGTTCTGGCTGTACCTGGCCACGCAACTCCCGGAGGCCCCCCTAATGATGTGCATCACCGCCCGCAGGGCGGCGCTGCCGGACGGCATCGGCCGGGTGGAACTGAATCCGTTCACCGACCACGAGTTGCAGCAGTATCTCGAGTCGGTGTTCGGAATCAGCATTGCCGAACCGGACGCCGCCCGCCTGCACGTCGAGGCCGGGGGCAACGCCCTGTTCACCGAGAGCGTTCTCCGCTACCTGATCGCCCAGAGGATCATCAGCCGCAGCGTGACCGGCTGGGACGTCGACACCGCAGCCGTGGCCAGCATCTCGATCGACTCCGGGCTGAGCGGCCTGCTGGTCGACCAATTCAACCGGATGTCGGCCGACGACCAGCATTTGCTGGCCGTGGCCGCCACCGTCGGTCGCAGCTTCACCCTGGACCTGCTGGCCCTCGCCCTGGGGCAGGCATCCCCGGCCGTCTACGTGGTCCTGGAGCGCCTCATCGATGAGCAGGTGCTGACCAAGATGGCCGTCGGCGAAAGTTACCTGTATGACCTGAAGATCAACAAATTCAAGGACGTCATCCGCACCGAGTCGGCCGATGCCGAACCGACGATTCATCGCAGCATTGCCTTGGCCCTGGAGACCGAGTACGCCGGCCGGCTGGTGGAGATCTGCGAGCGCCTCGCCTTTCACTGGCGGGAGGCCGGTGAGATCACGACCGCCGCCGCCTACGCGTTGCAGGCGGCACCCAAGAACGCCGCCATTTTCGCCAATCAGGCGGCCATCGCCTTTTACCGTCAGGCGCTGGAGGATCCGGCCCACCGGGATGTGGCCATCGAGGGCTTGGGCGACGTGCTCTGGGTGATCGGGGAATACGGCGAGGCCATCGCCAACTACCACGATGCCCTGGCCGGTTACCTCGGTCACGGCGTGCAGCCCCGGCCACAGGATTTCGTCGTCTGGCAGGACGGCCGACTGGCCGGCTGGCAGATCAGCACCCTGCGCCTGAGCGGCACTGGTGCCCCGGACCGTCGTCTGGCTGCCATGCAGACGGCTCAGCAGCGCTTTGATCTGGGCGATTATGCCGGGGCGCTTGAGCGGTGGCGCCTGGCCCTCGATACCTGGCTCTTTCTCTGGCAACCGCTCGGAGCCGGCGGTACGCTGCTGAACATGGCGCTCTGTGCGGCTGCCCTGCACCACCACCAGGTGGCCGAGGCCCTGATCGAGCGGGCCGGCTATTTCCTGGGTGACTTTGCCCCGTCACCCGTCGCTTTGGCCAACGCCTCCGCTGTGACCCGGGTGCTGTCGGGCGATCTCGAAGCGGCGATGACTTTGTGGCGTGGCGTCACCCAGCCGACGGAGACCGTGCGCCACAACCTGGCCTGCGTCGTCACCGAGCTGGGCCTTTACGACCAGGCCGACAGCGCCTGGCGGGAGCTGGCCGACGCCTTTCCGGTCGCCAGTGGCCTGCACCGGGCCGAAATCCGGCTGGCGTGCGACGACTGGCTCGGGGCCAGCGAACTGGTCCACGCCCTGCCAGCAACGCTGTCGGCGGACGAACTTGAGCAGCGGTTGGCCATTTGTGCCCTGGCCGCTCTCGGTCTGGGCCAGGTCGGGACGGCTGCAGGCCACCTGGCGGGCACCAGCCCCAACCGGGGACTGGCTTTGGAAGCGCAGCTCCGCCTGGCCATCGCCAATGAGGCCTGGCCGGTCTTTGACGTCTGGCTGGCCAGCGCCGCCGACGGCTTCCCGACCGCCTACTGGCAGGCTGAGGCCGCCCGCCGGCGTGGCGATGCCGAAGCGGCCATCAACCTCTTCCACGAAGCCCAAATGGCACCCACGCTCACCAGCCGCCGGCTGTGGCAGATCTATGCCGGACTGGCCTGGGCTTATCAGGTCGCCGGTCAGCTGGAAATGGGCGAAGCCATGGCCGCCGGGGCCGCCGGGGTGGTGGACACTGCCAGCGGGCGGCTGCAGGATCCGCTCTGGCAGGCGCGGCTACAGGCAGCCTGGACCTTGCCGCCGGTCGTCCTGCCCGTCGTCGGGGCGAGCACCCTGCCGTTGCCCGCCTGGCTGCCGGTCTGGCTGGCTGCACCCAGCGGTGAGACTCTGCTGGCCCACGTGATGGCTGCTGCCGGCGCCCCGTCGGCGGCCCTGGTCTGGCAAGACGGCGACGATGCTCGCCAGGTCGTCTTCCCGGCCGACGGAGAATTGCTCGGTCTGGCGGAGGGCCTGTTCCAGCTTTGGCGTGCCGGTGATGCGTCGGTGTACCCCGGGGCATGGCCCCTGCACGGTCCGACCGGTGTGATCGGGGCCCTCGTCGTGGCGGCGGATGATCTGGCGGCGGACCAGTCGGGCCTGCTGGGCACCATCACCATGCTGAGGGGCCGGTGGC
>JACMPN010000052.1 GCA_014377495.1 Candidatus Sericytochromatia bacterium | reverse complement strand
GAGCCGATCGGCGGACGGTGATGCCGGCGACCGGCGACCGGCGATTGCGGGTGTGGCTGAGTTCATTGCGGGTGGCTTGGTGATCGGTTTGCACCGGAGCCAGTTCCTGGCCAGGCAAAAACGTCCAAGGCCGTCACGCCATGGCGCTCAGCCCTGCAGCAGGCTTATCGGCGCCTCACCAGCGGGGATGCCCTGCCAGCTGAGGAATCGCCGCCGATCGGATCAGCCCGTGTGCTCGTTGCAATAGGCTTTTACGGTGGCCAGCAGGGTGGGGATGGCGATCGGCTTGGTTATGCGGGCGATGTCCTGCTGCGGCAACGTCGCCAGGACATCGAGGGAAGCGGAGATGACGATCGTCGGGATCGCCGCCATGGCGGGCTCGGTCTCCTTCAGTCTCAGGAACTCCTGGCCGTTCATGACGGGCATCATCAGGTCCGTGATGATCAGGTCGGGCTGCGGGTGGCTGTGCAGATACCACCACGCTTCTTGCCCGTCGCCGGCCGTGGCGACCTGATAGCCCTGGTCGGTGAGCAACTCGGTCAAGGCGTCACGGACCCCCGAGTCATCTTCGACGATCAGGATCATTGCGGCATGCATGGCGGTCACCTTTCAATGCGGGGTGACCCGACTTGGGACTCGGCAACGACACAGCGCTGTTCACCTATGAAGCGATGTTAACAGATGTAACGGCGCTTTTCGCCAAATGACCTCCAAGTTTCGGCAGGCGGTCGGGCCGGTGTAAACCGCCGGCAACCAACGGTTTCCCGATGGGACCGAGACAGTCCGGACTTTCCGGGCGCTTGGCAACGTCTGGCATGGACCTCCCCGGGGGCGGACGTCGGGGGCGAGCTGACGGCACCAGGCCAGGCTGCATGCCAACGGGATGGCGTTCCAGTAACGCCATATGACAACCAGTAGTTGTCATAGAGTCAATATTTGGCTGCTTCCAGTTACCGGACTTGCGACTGGATACTGACCCCATAGCCGATCCCCGACCGATAAAGGACTTCGCCATGACCGCCACCCCGAACCGTTTCTACCTGCCCCTGCTGATCATCACCCTCCTCAGCGGCTGCGGTGCGTCGCCCCGGGTATTGGCATCGGTCCAACCGGTGACGGCGGCGGCCAAGTCGATCGCACCGGCTAAACCGCCTCAGGCCAAAGCCGCCCAGCCCGTCTCGGCGGCGGATCGGGAAGACCTGACCGAGGCGGTGCGCCGGCACTTCCCCCAAAGCAGCATGGTCAGCCCGCCGACCATCAGCAACATGGCAATTGTCGGGCCGGCCACGGGCGACGTTGTCGAGTTTCGGGTAACCGTCCGCCAGTTCATCAAGGGCTTCGTTCAGGACTGGAACGTGACCGAGGCCAGCGGCCAACTGGATCGTCGCACCGGCCGGGTCACCTGGCACTAAGAGATTATCTCAAGATCCCGAACGCAGAGGCCGGGGTTCCGACGGCGATGCAGGTGATGCCGTGCCTTAAATCAGGGGCAGGCGGCGCGCACAGCGGCGTCAAGGGCGCAATCGTTGGGGTTGGCGGCAATTGCCAGCACCAGGGCATCGGTCAGCGATGCGTCAACTTTGGCCGCAAAGCAGTCGGCGCGACTTGCCGAGAAGCCCTGCGGCTGGGTGGTCAATCGAATATTGGCGATCACGGCGGGCTGTCGAGGCGGACGGGGCAGAGGCCGGCGTCACCATGACAGTACAGCCGGTCAGTAGTAAGGCGATCAACAGGTAGCGCACGGTAAATCCTTTCGATAACGACCCCAACAGTAGCGCTGCCCCGGAGGCGCTTGGCCGCCGTGATCCTGCCCCTGCCTCAGTATCTGGTGCCACACCCGAATGGGATCGGCAGAAAATTCTATATTGGTTGGCAAGAGTCATTGGACCCGACCAGTCAGCACGTCGATTCGCTTGTAGGGCACCCGGATGCCTGGGTGGACGTGGCGCTCGCCGATCGGCCGTAGGGTCTGTAAGCTTTTATCAGCATGAAACGCCACGTCAAAGTCAGTCTGCTGCTGGTCACGGCGATCCTGGTCCTGGGAATTGCCGCCTTGCGCCAAGCGTATATTGCCTATCAGCAGCCGCTCCCGCCGATAACGGTCCAGTCCGGCCGCAATGCACTGTGGATGCGGCACGCTTGGGTGGGTCAGCCACATTCTGGCGAGGACGTTCGACAACTCGCGCTGATGCTGCAGCGCCATCGGATTACTGATATTTTCGTCCACGTGGGGCCCTTGGACGGGACAGGCGCCATCGATCCCGCCAAATACCCGCATGCAGCCGAGTTCATCCAGCGCCTCAAGGCAGACCACAGCCAGGTGTGTATCCAGGCCTGGGTGGGTCAAATCGAAAAGGGCGGCGCTGGACCGCTTGATTTATCGAACGGCCAGGTGCGCACGACGATCATCGGGACGGCAAAAAAACTGCTGACACTGGGTTTCGATGGCATTCACTACAATATCGAGCCGATCGTGTCGGGTAATCCACATTTTGTCGCCCTCCTGCGGGATACGCATACCGTCACGCAAGCGCTGGGCAAAATCGAGTCCGTGTCCGGCTACAAGGTGTTGCCGCTGGCCGTCGGGGGAGTTGTTTCGCAGGCACTGTCACGTGCCACCACGGCGTTCTGGGACCCGACGTACTGTGAGGAGGTTGCCGGTTGCGTGGATCAACTGGCGGTGATGATGTACGACACGGCCCTGCCTTACGATTTTCTCTATGGCAGGGCGACCGCTGATCAAATCGGGCGGCTGACCCGGCTATTGGGGGCCCGGATCCCGCTGTTCATCGGGGTACCCACCTATGAAGACCAGCGCTGGACGTTTCACGCCGAAGCCGAAAACATGGAGTCGGGCCTGCGGGGCATACGGCAGGGGATCGCCGGGATAGCGCCAGATGCCGAGCGCAATGTCGGCGTCGCCATCTATGCCGACTGGACGACAGATCCCGCAGAATGGGAGACCTACAGGCGATTGTGGCTGCCGCCGGGATGATGGTGCATCCGTTGGCGAATCTGTCTCTCCTGGCGGCTCAGGTCTTGCAATGCCACCGGGAGAATCTCACAGCGCCGGGTCGTCCCAGAAGTTGCCGCATGGCCTCTTCAGACGAAATGCCGAGGCCCTGAGTAAGCTCCGCCTCGGCCGCTGCGAGCGCAACCCGATCGTCGTCCGTGGTCGGCTCATCATCTTCAGGTGCATGGATCAGCCAGTCAGGCAACGCTCGACTGTTTGCGGCCTTCGGACCCTTAATCACCCGGCTCAGTCCCGGTATCGCCATGGCCGCCATCAGCCTCGGGGTGACGGTCATCCAGACGCCCGCCGGCATCCTGGCCGACCGCTACGGCCGTCATAACGTCGTCCTGGCCGTCACGGCCCTGATCGTCGGGCTCAGCTTCGGGCTCCTCCCCATCGTCCCGCTCACCGCCTGGATCGTCATCCCGATGATGCTGAGGAGCGGCATCGGCCAGGGGGGCGCGTGATCAGCCCGGTGGTGGTCAATGTCCTGCTGCAACTGTTCGGCTTCACGGTCGGGTTTCTGGGTATGGCCGTGCTGGCGGCGTTGGCGGCCGGACTCTGCGGCTACCTGCTCTGGGTGGGTGTCGGACCGCACCGTCGGGCACAGGGGCCACTGGAAAAATGATCCTGCGACTGGAGGGTCATTTTCGT
>JACMPN010000527.1 GCA_014377495.1 Candidatus Sericytochromatia bacterium | reverse complement strand
TTTATCGTCGCCCGTGATTCGCAAAGAAAAGCCCCCGACACGGGGGCTTTTCTTTGCGGATCACGGGTCTGGGGTAGCACCCCGACACCCCTATGGCTTGGCGACGAGGGTGGCGGCCGGTACCAGGGTGACCTTGCCGAATTCCTGCAGTCCCTGGGTCTGCTTGGCGTCACCGGCGACGATCACCGTCAGGTGGGCCGGATCCAAAAAGCGCTTGGAGACCCGCAGTACGTCGGCGGCCGTCACTTTGGCGATGCGGTCCCGGTACTCCCGGACGTAGCTGCCCGGCAGACCGAGCAACTTCAGGGTGGCGATCTCATCGCCGATGTCGTTGACCGTTTCGTAGGCGTTGGCATAGGTGCCGATCAGGTACTGCTTCGCTTTGTTCAGTTCGGCCGCCGAGACGGGCTCCTGACGGATGCGGGCGAATTCCTTGAGGATCTCACCGACGGCTGGCACCGTATATTTGGCATCGACACTCGTCCGGGCCTGGATATAGCCGGGCTGGCTCCACCGGCTGAAGCGGGTCCCGGCCCCGTAGGTATAGCCCTTGGTTTCCCGTAAATTCACGTTCAACCGGGAGGTGAAGAGGCCTCCCAGCATGGCATCGGCCACTTCCCAGGCATCGGCGTCCTTATCCTTGGCGGTCAGGCCGAGGGTGGCCACCCGCAGGGCGGACTGCACGGCCCCGGGTTTGTCGATCACCGTGATCGACATCGCCCCCACTGCGTTGGGCGTCGGGACGGTGACGACGGGGGCTTTGCCGGCCGGGGTTTTGCCGAAGAGCTTTTCCAGCTGGGGCAGCAGCGTCCGGGGGGTCACGTCACCGGAGACGATCAGCATCGCGTTGGCGGGCACCAGCTGGTTCTGGAAAAAGCCCGACAGGTCCGTCCGGGTCATCGCCTCGACGCTTTTCACGGCGCCTTGGGTCATCTGGCCGTACGGATGGCCGGGGAACAGGGTGCCCATCAGGGCCCGGTCGGCCAGATCGGCGACCTTGTCCTCGGACTGGCGCAGCTCGGTGACCGCCAGATCCCGGGCCCGCGTGATCTCCCCCTCGGGCAGGGACGGGTGCAGGGCGATGTCGGCGACGAGGGGCAACAGCGTGAGGAAATGCTCGCTTGGCGTGGCCAGTGCGATTTCCGTGGCGTTGCGCGAGGCTGTGGCGCTGAGGGAGGCCCCATAGAACTCGAACATGTCGTCGATGGCCGTGGAGGTCTGTTTGGCCGTGCCCTTCGTCCAGACGGCCGCCGCCAGGGTTGCCCGACCGCTCTTGCCGGCCGGGTCCGTGTCGGCGCCGCCGCGCAGGACGTACTGCAGGCTGACGACGGGGTTGTCGTGTTTGGTGACGATCAGGACCGGCAGGCCATTGCTGAGCCTGGTTTCCTGCCATTCCGGAAAGAGGAAGGGCCGGATCAGACCTGCGCCGGGGACGAGGGCCCGGTCCAGGGGTTTGGTGGCGGCAGGGGGCGGGCTCCGCTTGGCGGTCGCCGCCAGGGTCGGGCCCGTCATGGCGCCACAGACGAAGAGGGCGGCCAGCACACTGGGCAGGATCGAACGCGTCATCACTTGGTCTCGTCTCCTTGGATGTAGGTCAGGACCACACGGGCATTGGGATTCAGGTACTGCTTGGCGACCCGCAGCAGGTCGGCCCGGCTCTGGCCGCGATAGACGGTCTCCTGGCGGGCCACCATGCCGGGATCCTTGAAAAAGGTTTCCGAGGCGGCCAGGGCCTGGGCCCGGTCGAGTAGACGCTCACGGGCGAACAGCTGGGCGGCGATCGTCTGGTTGATCGCCTTTTCCAGTTCTCGGTTCGAGACCATGTCGTGGCGCACGGCCGTCATTTCCTCGTCGATTGCCGCCTGCAGCTTGGCGGGCGTCACGTTCGGGGCGGCGATCGCCTCGATCTGGAACAGGCCGCCGTGCTCCTGGCTCCAGTGACTGACCTCCACACTCTGGGCCAGCCGCTTCTCGGTGACCAGCTTGCGGTACAGCCGCGAGCTGTGGCCACCGCCGAGGACGTTGGCCAGCAGGTCCAGGGGAAAGGCATCCCCGTCGCCCATTTTGGCGGCCCGGTAGGTGACGAAGACGCCGGGCAGCTGCACGGAGCCCACCAGGGTCGCTGTCATTTCCTTGGTCAGGGGCTTGTCGCTGGAAAAGGGCCGGTCGATCTCCGGACCCCGCTCCAGATCGCCGAAGTAGCGCTGCACCCAGGATTTGGCCTGGACCTTGTTGAAGTCGCCGGCGATGACCAGCGTGGCGTTGTTCGGCGCATAGTAGCGGTCGAAAAAGGCTTTGACGTCCGGCAGCTTGGCGGCATCCAGATCGGCCATGCTGCCGATGACGGGCCAGCGGTACGGGTGGTCGATCCACAGCCGCTTCAGCATTTCCTCGTAGCGGGAGCCGTAGGGCTCGTTGTCGAACCGCTGCCGCTTCTCGTTTTTGACGACGTCCCGCTGGGCAAGGAACTTGCTCTCCTTCAGGACGGAGCCGAAATAACCCATCCGGTCCGACTCCAGCCACAAACCCAGCTCCAGCTGATGGGAGGGCAGTTGCAGATAATAATTCGTATGGTCTTCCGTGGTGAAGGCGTTGTTGCTGGCGCCCGCCGGCTCGGTGTAGTGATCGTAGGGCTCCTGGGCGTTTTTGCTGCCTTCGAACATCAGATGCTCGAACAGATGGGCAAATCCCGTGCGGCCGACTTCCTCGTTTTTGGAGCCGACGTGGTAATCGACGTCAACGACCACCTGGGGCAGCCCATGATCCTCGTGCAGCACGACCGTCAGCCCGTTGGGCAGGGTATAGCGCTCGAAGGGAATCGTGGCCGCCAGACCCGGCAGGGTGGCGAGAGTCAATGAGGCGGCCAAAAGACCACGGCTAAGCGTACGCATGGGTTCCTTTCGCAGGCTGTGAGGCGCCGCTCGCGCCTCTGAGCGCATGCAGGCGACGTGGCGACGTCTGTGCATGATAGTCCGGCAGGAAGGTGACTGGCATGATCGATCCGGTAATTGCGGCGCTGTAGCCGGCGGTGCCGCCTTGTGATGTGATCAAGCTGTGATCGCCGGGCCCTATACTGTTTACAGTTCGGCGAGCGGCGGGCAAGGATCAGATGGCCAACGAGATCAGCACCGTACAGAGCCTGAAAGCCGTGGATGCCTGGATTGACGTGATCAATGCCAACATCAACGGCGGTGTCCGCACGGCGTTCAAGAGCTCCCGGCTGAAGTTCGCCGGCAGCAACATCAACATCGGCCGGGCCGGCAACGCCACCTCCTTGCCCCTGCAGTTTCCCGAGACCGGCCTGATCACGGCCAATACGGTCATCGACTTTAGCCAGGGGGCGATCACCAGCAGTACGGAAAATACCCATCTCGCCGTGCAAGGCAACGGGTTTTTCATGGTGGTCAGTCCGAATGAAATCAACCCGGCCGGCGGCTCCATCGGGGTGTCATTGCAAACCGAGTTCTTCTGCACCCGTGACGGCGAGTTTCATACGAATGCGCAGGGGTTGCTGGTCAATGCAAATGGCTGGTACCTGGTTTGTGGGCCCGATGCCACGACGGGTGTCTTTGGCACGGCCAACCGGCGTGCCGTATACAACAATGTGGACAATCCAGCCACGAATGCGACGTTGACCGCCGCCTGCAAGTTGACGGATTTCCTGGCCAACAATTTCGTCGGCGCCGTGTCGGCCAGCGGCGCAGCGTTGGGTGTGACCGCCGCGACGTGTTCGTTGCTGAAGATCAAGAACCTGCAGCAACTCAAATACACCAAATTTGGCTCGACGGTTTACGATTTTGGGTACGTCTCCGGCGTGCGCTTTTTCGACCCGAACGTCGGTATCGCCGGCAGCACGACCGCAGATGCAACGATCCTGAACAAGTCGCTGGAAGCCAGTAACGCCAGCATGACTCAGAGCGTGCCGGAGCTGAGTCTGGCCCAAAAGCTCTTTTCCGCTTTAACCAAGGTCCTGCAGATCAGTCAGACGAACACCGACGCCGTTTTGAATCTGATCCGCTGACCGGCCGGGCTTGCTGCCGTCCCGGCGTCCGTCCGTTGTCGGGAATCTGGTGCCGCTCCTCGTGGCGCCATCTCGAAGGAACTCAATCCCCATGACCACCTGGTCCCAAAACCGCACTCTCTGGGGTGACCTGCTCGGCGGGTTGACGGCCGGCATCGTGGCGTTACCCCTGGCCCTGGCCTTTGGCGTTGCTTCGGGTGCGGGTGCCCTGGCCGGGCTGTATGGCGCCATCGCCGTGGGGTGCCTCGCGGCCATTTTCGGCGGTACGCCCGCCCAAGTGTCCGGACCGACCGGTCCAATGACGGTCGTCGCCGCGACGATCCTTACGGATATCGGTTCGCCGGCGGCCTTGTTCCTGGCGGTTGCCCTGGCTGGGGTCCTCCAGATCGTCATGGGTCGGCTCAAGCTGGGCTCCTACATCCGCTACATCCCGTACCCGGTGATCTCCGGGTTCATGACCGGGATCGGCGTGATCATCCTGCTGCTGCAACTGCCGCCGTTATTGGGCCATGCGGCGCCGAACCAGCCATTGAAAGTCCTGCTCGGCCTGGGCGGATATCTCTCGGCGGTGAATGGGTCGGCCCTGGCCCTCGGTCTGGGGACGTTGGCCGTCGTGTATGGCCTGCCCCGTCTGCTGCCGCAGGTGCCCGCCACCCTGGTGGCTCTGGTGGCCGGGACGGTGGTGGCCAAAATCTGGGCGATCCCCGTGGCCACGATCGGGCCCATCCCGTCCGGATGGCCGACGTTGTACCTGCCGCCAGCGGATCTCGGGCTCTGGTCGAAGATCCTGCTGCCGGCAGTGACCTTGGCCATGCTGGGGGCCATCGATTCGCTGTTGACCAGCCTGGTGACGGACCAGCTGACCAAAGAATCCCACGATTCCAACCGGGAACTGTTCGGGCAGGGGCTGGGCAACATCGTGGCCGGGCTGATCGGGGGCTTGCCGGGAGCCGGAGCGACCATGCGGTCGGTAGTCAACGTGCGCAGTGGCGGGCGGACCCGTGTTTCCGGCTTCGTGCACAGCATGGTGCTGTTAGCGGTGCTGGTGTTTCTGGGGCCCTTTGCCGCCGACATCCCCTTGGCGGTGTTGGCCGGCATCCTCGTCTCTGTCGGCCTCGGGGTGTTGGACCTGAAAGGGCTGGCCCATGCCCGTTTCGTGCCCCGTGAGGATGCCTTCGTCATGCTGCTGGTGCTGGGTCTGACGGTCTTCGTCGACCTGATCCAGGCGGTGGCGGCGGGGTTGCTGGTGGCCAGCATTCTGCTGTTTCGCCGCATCGAGGAAAACAGTGCCCACAGCCTCGTCCCCCTGACGGCGTTGCTGGGCGGGCACAGCGACGAGGGCCTGTGTGTGGCCCGACTGAAGGGAACGGCGACGTTTGCCGATGCCCGGGCGATGAACCAATTGATGACGGCCTGCCCGCAAGGTGCCATGGGGCTGATCGTCGACATGACGGAAGTGCCCTTCATGGACCAGTCGGGCGCCTATGCGCTGGAAGCGGCGTTTGGCGATTTGCAGGCTAAAGGCGTGACCGTCGTGCTGGTCGGGCCGAACGAGCAGCCTGGCGCCTTGTTGCGCCGGACGGGGATCGTGCCGGACCTGGTGCCTGAAAGCCGTGTGGTACCCGATTTGGGGACAGCCGTGCTGATTTTCGGTGCCATGGATCGGCCGATTCTGGAGCGGTTGATCGATCTGGATGGGAGTTCCGGCCCTGATCCCTAAACGGCGCAAACTCACGGTCAGCAGCACGGAGCCGGTGTGACCCCTGGATTGGTATCCGACAGGCGCGTGTTAGGGTAGGGGGCAAAGAAGGAACCTTACGCCCGTGAACGCCCGCCGGCGCTTTCTCAAGACCGATCCGCCCGACCCGTACCCGGGACTGCATGCAGCCTGGCAGCGGTACCTGCATGGCGAGCCCATCGCCATCTTTGCCGAGATCGACCGTGGGGCGATCACCCCGGGCAACACTGGGTATCTGCTGACCCGGATGATCGAGCGGCTCAATCGGTGCAAGGCGTTTGTGCGGGTTGCGGCCCTGCGAGGCACGACCGGCCTCTGGGAACTGCCCTGGCCCGGTGCCGATAGCCAGGGCGATGCCTGCGCTTACGACCGCTTCCGCCTCACCGTCCGACTGGTCAGCCGCCTGGAAGCCTGGCAGGCCCGGTTCGACGCGTTGGACCCCGAGCAGCCCTTGCAGCGCCAGCCCTTTGACTGGGGCCAGTTTCATGCCGACGGCCGGGAACTGGCGGTAGCGTTGAAGGACGCGCTCGGCGATCGCTATTACGTCGAGTATTTGCCGCTCGAAGAGATCCGGGCCGGTGTGCAACTAAGGCTTTGGGGGATGTAGCCCGACTAAGAGACTAACGCCCGCCTGCTGATTACATCCAGTATTTCCAACAGATTGATGACCTCTACCTGGACAATGACACCCTTGGCGCCGGGCGGTCCAGGTTTTCCTTCGGCATCGTGTCCTTTCAGCCGATCGGAGCCCGCTTCCCCGAACAGGGCTTTGGCTTCCGGGATCGTCACGCTTTCAGGACTCTGAGCTTCGTCACAGGCCCTGATGAGGCGTCGGCCGTTCGACGACCCGAGCTGGCACATCGGGGATTCCGTCGATGACGAGATTGGCGGACTAGGCCAGTACGCCGCTCGCCAGACTGGCGAGCGGCACCGATGAGAGCAGGACAGAGCGTCAACGCCTGCCAGGGTCGGGGCTGGGAGGCGACCGGATGTGGCTCAGCCCCGCCCGCTCGTGCCGGCGGCCGGATCAGGCTCTAGCGCGAAGCACTGCCTGGGGCCAAGTCGCCTTGTGCCGTCAGGTCGGAGACGATTAGAAAATTGATGTAATCGGCGAAGGTGAAGGAATCCTTTTTGCCGGTGAGGCGGGTCAAGTCGGGAGTCATCAAGACAGGGTTGGCCCCGCTGACGGCCGTGTAACCGATCGTTTTGACGCTCTCGGCCCCACCCATTTCGCCGAAGACGTCGATTTTGCCGTCCTTGTTCGCATCGGTAGCCAGCACCTGCTCCAACAGAATCCCCGCCAGCGCCGTCCCCGTCGACGTGTAGCGACCCACGGTCGCCGTTGTCGTGCCCGCTTGGACCCGTTTGAACTCTTCCTGTAGCGAGTCGATCCGCAGCGCCGCCATCCCCACCGGGACTACGGTGAGCGCCTTCACTTGAAAGTCGGATTCGGTTTTGCCCGGATAGCGCAGCTCCATGCGGGACTCGATCGCCGTCACTTGACGGGTCAGGGCCCCGATGATCCGCTGCATGGCCATGCCGCTGCCGGCTTCGGCCAAGGTGTCCCGGGTGATGGTTGGCCGATTGCCCGAGAGGATGCGGAACATCGCCACCGACATGGTCACTTCGTCCGGTGCGATGACGCCGTCCGCCATCGCTTTGCCCAGACCGTACTGTTCGATCATCCGGTCCACCCGGCCGGATGATTGACGGTTCACCCAGGCGGTCAGGGTGGGGTTGAGCGTGACTGTCAGGCCGGCATCGGGCATGTGAAGACTCCTCGGGTGCTTGCAACACGTTGATCTCCAGGGTTATCGGCCGTAGTCAGCGTAATCTGAACACCAAATTTCAAGTAAATTTAATGCTTCTTTAATTTTAGGCTGTGACTGGCGACGGGCGGACCTGGGAGGTCGGGCCAGCCGAACAGCATGGCGGCTGGCGTTGCCACATGCTTGCCTTTATTTGCTGCATCGGCACGCCGTTTGCGCCGGCAATGGCCATGCCAAGCCAATGGTGGCTGAAAGAACGTAATGTTGGCAAATTATCAATGCACAGAGCGTAATGATTGCACACGAAGCTTATGTTGGGAATTTGTCAGTCTTTGCTAAGATCGAGCGATGGCAGGCGATTGATTGGGGCGCCAGGTCGGATTTTCCCCGGATCCGGGCCGTACACTTCCTGGCCCACAAAAAATGCCATAAAAGATGCAGAAATAGGCCCCAGCGTCCGATGATTCGGCGTGGGCGGCCTGGCACGAAGTGGCGGGCAGTGCCCTGCCGCCCTTTGACCATCTTGTCGACGATCTAGGAGAAAATGTCATGGCACGACTGTCACGCACGGAACATCAGCGGTTGATCCGGGCCCTCAAGGCGGCCGGTGAGGAGCACCTGGCCGCACGCATCGCCGAGTTTGCCGGTCCGGAACCGGCCGATGGGCTGGTGATCCGCTCGTTGCGGCTGCAGGTGCAATCCTCGTCGCTGGTCCACGGCCGACATGAAATCGAACTGCCGGCGACGGTCACGGCCCTGCTACTGGCCTTGGCTGCCACGGGCGAGTGCCCGGTCAGTCGGGCGGCATTGGCTGATCGCCTGGATAGTTGGCCAGCCCGGGTTCGGGTCATGGCGACCGAGGCTCGGCATGCCCTCCGAAAAATTTCCCGCTCCGGTCCGGCGATTTTAGGCCACGATCCGCAGAGCGACAGTTACTGGCTCAGTCCGGACTGGCCCATGCTCGTAGTGGCTTAAATGCGTGTCGCATTAGGGCACGGGCGTTTCGGGCAGCCCCAAAGAGACTAACGCCCGCCTGCTAATGACATCCAGTACTTCCATTAGACCGATGACCTCCGCCTGGACGCAAGACGCCCTTGGCACCGGGCGGTCGAGGTCCGTACAGGAGGATTTGTCGAGCCGGCCGGGATCCATGACAGCGGCTGGGTAGCCGGACAGAGGGGTATCAGAGTAGGCGCATGGCCCGGTCGTCCTGCGTGTCGACATCCCTTTTGGGCGCCCCCCGGAAGGTAAAGCGTAGTGTGTCCCCCGAGGCCAGGACCTGGCGCACTTCGTCGTAGAGCGGGTGTTGCCCGATGCCGGTGAGCATCACCCAGCCACGACTACGGGTCAGGCCCACGAAAACTTGATTGCGCAATGGGATGCTGGCTTCACTGCGGGCGACGGCGTCCAAGCCGGCAACGTAGATGATGTCGGCCTCATTGCCTTTGGCCCGGTGGATCTGCGAGACGGTGACGGCGCCATCGTGCCAAAAGCGGTCAGTCAGCGCCCCGGCCTTGGGTGGTGCTGCATTCGGGGCCAGGGCTGAAGGGATGTAGTAGTCGATGCCCAGGTTTTTCAAGGCGGCACAAAGGGCCGCCTCGACGGGGTTAGCCTCCCATTTTGGGCCCAGGACGACCACCAGGATCTGGCGGGACGGCAGCAGGCCATCAAGATCCAGGTTTTCCTTGATGGCTGCGGCGATGGTGTCAGCCTCGTCCTGTCGGGTTTCAAAGGTCTGAAAGTCGATGAGCGGGCCATGCCAGAGCGTGGGCAGCCGATGGGGGGAATTGGCGGCCGGGCGGTGCAGCCTGATCTCACGGCCAGAAAAGAAGGCGCCTTCGACGGTATAGCCGATCGATTGCCAGCCTTCGGCCGTGGTGATCCCCGAAAGCATCCCCTCGGGCCGCAGGAGGCCCATGCCAAGCGCTTGTGCGGCGATCAGGATCGGTCCCGGTGTCCGGTAGCAGCGGCGCATGACGTGGCTTTTTTTGATGCCACCCAGGTGGAGTCCGACGAGCAGTTGGGACCCTTCTGCACCGAACAGGGCTTTGGCCTCCGGGATCGTCACGCTGTCCAGACTCTGGGCTTCATCGAAGGCCCAGATGAGGCGGCGCTGCTCGGGCGTGGCTGGGTCCACCGGACGCAGGACCGAATAGGCCAGCCAGTAGATCGCCTGTTTTTCCTCAAAGATGCCATGCGGATGGTGTTCGGCATCGACGACCAGATCCTGGCCCTCATCGATGAGGATGGCGTCGTACAGGCCGGGCTCCGGCCGGCTGTTCAGGACATCCAGCAGTTCCCGGCAGCGCATGGCGAGGCCGACATTTGGCGTGGTGCGGTCGATGATCCCGAGGCTTTGCTGGTTGCGTAAGCGGCAGATCGAGCTATACAGGCCAGGACGGTTGCGGTTGCCCCAGGCGTGCATCACCCGCAGCTTGGGATTGTTCGGCTGATAGGTCATTGCCCCGTCGGAGAAGTGACGCACCCACTTATCGACGGTGGCGATCATCTGGTCGTACAGGCTTTGCGTGAAGAAAACCAGCGCAATGTCCCAGTCGGGATATTTGACGTGCATGTGGGCGGCTTTTTGGCAGAGCAGCACCGTCTTGCCCGAGCCGGCGACACCCCGGATGCGCTGAGGGCCGGGCGGCAGCTGCATCCCGATTGTGACCTGCTGCCTGTCCAGTTGGACCAGATCATCATTCAAAATCACGATGATTTCGCCCCGCCGCTGTCTGCCGGGTGGCGGTGGCTGGACGGCTGGCGGCGGTGTGAGGGTGATTTTCTTCAGGACCGGCCCGCCGCAAAGGACGGCGATCAGGGCTTTCCAGGTTGCACTATCCATGGATTGACCGGCGATGACGGGCGTGGTGCCCTGGATGGCGCGGATCAGCCCGGTGCGGCCGAGGTCGTTTTTGAACAGGATCGGCGGGGACGTGGGCAGGTCGGCAAAACCCTTGCGTTCCCACTCCTCCTCCGTAATCCAGGATAGTCCGACGAGGGCCCGAAAGGGGATCCGGCCACGTAACGCCGTCTGTTTGTCACAGTAGTCCGACAGTGCGTAGACCTGCCGTTCGGCTTGCTGATAAGGGCTGCGGGTCCGACCGTAGTACTCCGTGTCCCACAGATGGCCATGGATGCCGAAAATCTCGTCGATGGTCAGGCTCTTGACCTCGATGATGATCAGGCCCAGCTCCTGGTCGGCGATGAGGATGTCCGGTTCCTTGCGAAAATCACCACTTTTCGGAAAAATCGGGTAGCGCCAGAATCCCAGGCACTCCCGTTGGGCAAAGGCTGCCTGGACCGCCTGCCAGACCCGAATTTCTGCAGCTTCACCGGCGCCACCAAAGGGTTCGGTGGCGATGAACTTCTCGTCGTCTTCCATCTCAGGTGCGCCACGGTGCCCAGGTGTCGGGTTGGCATCGGTCCGCAGGGATGCCGGAGGGCTTCAGCGGCAACGTGAAGGTCCTTTCCTTTGAATGGTCAGTCCTGGTGAGGCGTGATGCTTGCGCAGAACATGTCGCTGCGTGTCGGGTTCATTTTTGCGGCATCATAGCAAGCGGTTGTTCATTGGCGGTACTATTCTGGATAGTGCCAGCTGTATGCAGCTTGACTGCCGTGCCACCTGAATCCCTGTTGCTGAGGTCGATGGCAGGCACGGATCGCCGCCCCCCAGAAGGGTCTTTTACGCGACAGAGGCCGGCGGGCCCTGGTGGGCGTCGCCAGCCTCTGCGGCGTGGTCCTGACGGCGGAATGGGTTTTTAGCCCGTTTCAGACGTCGATCCTGGAAGACCTGGGCCTGCTGATTGAGGACCAGCAATCCGCCTGGCAGGAGGTGAGGCAGGGTCTTGGCTTTCTGTTTGGGTTTGCCCATTGTCAGTTTCCTTTTGCGGTAGTCATCGGCAGATGAGACCGCTGGCGGTCGGATTTTGTTCCGCCGCCCGCCCGACGGGGGAGCGGGGCGTGCCCGTGAAGCCAGGGTCAGTCGATAGTGACTGGCTTTCACCGGTTTGGCCGGCCGTTATCCCGAGGCACTGCAGTCGGCATCGGGCGAGACGCACGTGGGTTCGGCAATTCGCACGATGGGCGCTTTGGCTACGTGAATCCCTATCCGGGTTGTGCCAATCCCTACTTGGGGAACATTGTGCCGGTCCTGTCCCTGGCGAGTCCGGTTACCTACATCCTGCCCGCCATGCGCACCGGCATCTGCAACCCGGTGAATCCGTTTGATCCGGACTGTTACCCGCCGATCGTGTATTGGGGCACAGCGCTGCACTGGCGACAGCTTCACGGGTGTGCCGCTGATGCGCCACCTATTGTTGATTTTCATGGACGGTTAGGTCATGCAGGCGGGTGTCGGCGGTTTGGGGTCTCGGAGGGGGCCGGGGAGCCACTTAATGGAGGCGTAACGGACACGAAAGGCCCGGGCAACCGACTTAAAAAACGGACATGGTACGCTCAGGTTCGTACCAGGCAACAGGTTGGGAGTGCGACGATGGCCATCACACCGATTTCAGGACGCATCACGCCGTTTCCGGATGCGGCTTTGGGATTGGATTTCGCCCCCAATCCGGCGACCGGGGGAGCCGAGGAGCCGTTTGCGCTGCTGCTGGCTGAAGCTATCGCGCTCAGTTCGTCCCAGCATGTGGCCGGCGTGCTGAAGGACAATCCCAACCTGCCGATCCTGCGCGTCACCCAGTCGTTCATCGGGGACATTGCGGCAGGGGCCGGACAGGGCGACGTCGCCGCCCTGGATTTTGCCGCCTTCGTCGCCCAGTCGATCGACCTTGAAAAAGAAGAACAGGACGAACTGGTCCACCGCGAAAAAATCAAAGCGGTCCTCAAGTATGAGTTGAACCTGAAGTCCAAGCTGGCGACGGTATTCAATCTACCGGTCGGTGCTCAGCAGGAAGTGCTGGCAGCGGTCCATCGGAAAGAGGCGCAGATCGCCGACTGGCGGCAACGGCAGACTGCCTTTTACATCTGACGGGTCTGACACATGACACCCCCGGCGCCCCATCGGCGCGCCGGGGGTTTCTTGCGATCGTCTGCCTGGCGTCAGCGAGCTTTTTACAGCAGGTCGTTAGGGAGGACCGCCAAAAAGCCGCTGAGCAGGTGCACCACGCTGCCGAGGGTGTGTCCGCTGGCCTGGAGGGCGCCAACGAGGCCGTCGTAGCCGGTGTCTCCGTCACTTTGGGCATCGCTCCAGTCGAGGGCCATGAGGCCGCCGAAGCGCGTCAGGGTCTGTTCGATGCGGGAGATGTCCGCTTGCAGCCAGGCAGTCCCGGCGCAGAGCATCGGGACTTCCCAGACGTCGGTCGGCTGCCGGGTGCCCAGGTCGAACAGGGGAAACGGCCAGGTCGTGCCGCAACGGAAGCTGGGACGGTCCGGAAACCCCAGTGAGCAGTCGTAATCGAAGCCATGGACGGCCAGCGCCGCAGGCACGGAGGCGGCATCCCAGCACCAGCCGGTCTGGCGCACCCCCCGCAGGGGCTTGCCGGTGTGGGGGTGCTGTTCGGTGAGCGGGGTCGACGGGGCCCGGTCGGTGCGGTGCCGTGGCAGCAGTCCGGCGATCTCGTGTCCGGCATGGGCGATGCGGGTGGCCTGCCGGCGAAAGCTGCGGCTGATCGGCCAGGTCGTCCGGGTGGTCCGCAACGGCAGGAAATAGGTCGCCTGGATATGGCGGGTGGCCTCAGTGTCCAGCCAGGAATCCAGATGGCGCAACGGGGTGGCCGCCCGGCGGTGGCGTTGGCGCCAGCGGCTGAGCGGCCCTGTGGGCAGCAGGTGGCTGACGTCGTGGGTCAGGGCGAGGGCGAAGGGCCGGTCCCATGGCTGTAGCCGGGCCACGGGGAACCCGAGCAGTTGCAGCCAGCCGAACAACCTTTCCCGCATGACGTCCACGACCGGCCAGTCGATAAAACCTTCCCGGCCGGCGACGGCATGGAGGGGGAGCATGCGCCCTTCGGCGTTCTGGCCGTGCAGGATGGCTTCCTCGTATCGAGTCAGTAGAAAGAAGGTGCCGGCGAGCAGATCGATCTGGGTCATGATCCGCCCGGCCGCATCGTGCCGCTGATCGCTTGGCGGGCCTGTGAACAGGATGGGTAAGTCGCCATCCCAGTGCAGGGGCCCGCCGGGGACGGAGGCGGGTGAGCCGAACGCCGTGCCGAAAAAGGGACTGGCGGCGATGTGGATGTGGGGTGGGCGGGTCTCGGCCGGGATGGCGGTGCCGTAGGTGATCAGGGGGGCGTTGCGCGGGCAGTAGCGGGGGTGGTCCAGGACGTGGACGGTCCAGCCGATCGGCAGCAGCAGGCAGCTGAGGGCGTAGGCGGCCATCGGCAGGGTGGTCGGATCTTCGGCCCAGAGGTGGGCTGTGGGCATGGCGGGTGGCTCCAGCGCTTGCTAAATGCAAGGTGTTTCAAAGCTTGGTTCCCCGTCACGGGGGAACCAGAGTTTGCGAGTCACTCGATCCGACTCGGCCTTAGCGTAACAAATCGTGTCTGGCGGGGAGGTGTGGCCGGACACCCAACGGGGGAATTCCCCTAGGCCCCCTTAAGCGCGCCGTCCCGGCTGCCGAAAGGATAATCAAGCCGGTCCAGCCGGTGCGATCCAAGGAGGGTAGCCGTGATCCGAGGCCTGTATGGTGCCGCTGGCGCCATGATGACAGAGATGGTGAAACTGGACACGATCGCCAACAACCTGGCGAACGTGAACACCACGGGCTTCAAGGGTGACATGGCGGTCTTCGAAGAGCAGATGCGCCAATCGCTCGCCCGGACCTCCGATCGGCCCGACGGCACGAATCTGCTGCCCAGCGGTGAGCCCGTCTACATCGGTCAGTTGGGCGGCGCCGGCCAGTTGGAAGGCATCCACACCGACTACGCCGAGGGCATGTACAAGGAAACGCAGAACCCGCTGGATTTTGCCCTGGTGGGTGAAGGGTTTTTCGCCGTCGATACGGGTGCCGGCATCCGCTACACCCGCAACGGCTCCTTCACGATGAGTGACAGTGGCGAGTTGGTCACCCATGACGGGTTCAAGGTCCTGGGCGCCAACGGTCCGATCCAGGTCCCGGAAGGGGCCGCCGTGACGGCCGGTGACGACGGCAGATTGTCCGTGGATGGTGTGGAAATCGATCAATTGCAGGTGGTGAGCTTCGATAAGCCGTTTCCACTGGTCAAAGTGGGCAACAGTTTGTTCCAGGCCCCGACGGATGCGCCGGTCATCCCCAGCATGGCCAAAGTCAAGCAGGGCGGTATCGAGGGCTCCAACGTCAGCTCGGTCACCGAGATGATTCACATGATCGCCACGATGCGCGCCTACGAAGCTGCCTCTAAAGCTTTGCAGGGAGAAGACGAACTACTAGGTAAGGCTGTCAACGAAGTCGGCCGGTTGCAGGGATAAGGAAGGAACTGAATTATGATGAGAGCCCTCTGGTCCGCTGCTTCCGGCATGCGTGCCCAACAGACCAACCTCGATGTCACTTCGAACAACTTGGCCAACGTCAACACGACGGGCTTCAAGAAGTTCCGGGCCGAGTTCCAGGACCTGCACTACCAGACCCTGAAAGTGGCCGGCACGCCGACCGGTGTGGGCTTCAGCGCCCCCGAAGGCATCCAGGTCGGCATGGGCACCCGGGTGGCCGCCACCCAGCGGTTCTTCAGTCAGGGCGACTTCATGCACACGGATCATCCCTACGATCTGACGATCGAGGGCACGGGCTTCTTCCGGATCGCCATGCCGGACAACACCTTTGCCTACACCCGGGACGGCAGCTTCAAGATCGACTCCAACGGCCAGGTGGTCACCGCCGACGGCAACCTCCTGGATCCCAACATCGTCATCTCGCCGGAAGCCACCAACGTGACGGTCGGCAACGACGGCAACGTCACCCAGACGCTGAACGGCGCCCAACAGCAGGTCGGTCAGATCACCCTGGCCCGCTTCATCAACCCGGCCGGCATGGAGTCGATCGGCAAGAATCTCTTCCGGTCCACCCTCGCTTCCGGCCAGGAGCTCATCGGCATCCCCGGACAGCAGGGCCTGGGTTCGATCGGCCAGGGCATCCTGGAGCGGTCGAACGTGAACGTCGCCGAGGAAATGGTGAACATGATCGTCGCCATGCGTGCCTATGAGTCGAGCTCCAAAGCCATCCAGACGTCCGACGAGATGTTGCAGATCGCCAACAACGCCCGCCGCTAGGCGCAGGATGGGCAAACGGTGAGTAGCCGGACCGGGTGGCCGGCCGGCCTGCCAAAACTTCACCCGCAGCGTTGCGAGTTGTGTTCGATTTGTTGCAGGGAAAGTTGCAGGCCCCACGGGGCTGGTGCCGCCTGCGGCCTAGGCGGCCAATGCAAATCCGGCCGCCGTGTGACGGGGCTCACAACACTTGGCGGGGGCAGGAAACAGCGTCGAACGGGGCATTCGTCCGTTGCCTTGCCGGGAGAATCCAGTATTATGGTTGGGTGTCCGGCGCCTGCCGGGTGAAAGGAAGCCAGCGTGGATCCCATGAACGTGGAGTCCGGCTTGTCCGGGACGGGTTCGGTCCGGGCGGCGACCACACCGGCGGCCCAGAAGAAGGATTCCCAACTGCGCAAAGCGGCGCAGGAATTCGAAGCCTACTTCGTCCAGCAACTGTTCTCACAGATGCGCAAAGGCATTCCTTCGGGCGGCCTGCTGCACAGCAAGGGCGAAGACATGTTTCGGGACCTGCTCGATGAGCAGGTGAGCCAAGACGTGGCCCGTGGCAACAACGGGTTCGGCTTGTCCGACAGTCTGTATCGCCAGTTGTCCCTGGATGAGGGGCGACGCGGCCAGTAGGAGGGGCCCTTGGCCAAAGACAGCGTTCTCAGCCAAGACGAGATCGACGCGCTTCTCTCTGCCATCCACAGCGGCACGACGACAGCCGATGCGGTCCGCGAGTCGGCCAGCAAGTCCAAAGTCCGCGTCTACGATTTCCGCCACCCGGCCAAGTTCAGCCGGGAGCACATCCAGACCCTGCACGCGATCCACGAGTCCTACGCCCGTCTCTATTCGACGTCCCTGAGTGCGCAGCTGCGGCTGATCACGGCGATTGACGTGGCCAGTGTCGACCAGCTGACCTTCGAAGAATTCATGCGCACGCTGACGGCGCCCGCCGTGGTCGTCGTCTTCACGCTGCCGCCCTTGGAAGGGCATGCCCTGCTGGAGTTCCACCCCAATACGGCGATGAGTATTTTGGACCGGCTCCTCGGCGGCCCGGGCCGCAGCTCCGGCAAGGCCCGTGGGCTGACGGACATCGAGCAGAGTCTCCTGTCGCGGGTGGTGGCCAAGGGCCTGGGCAATTTCGCCGAGGCCTGGCGCTCCGTCGTCGATGGCATGAAGCCCCGTGTGGAGAGCATCGAGACGAACCCCCGCTTCGTGCACATCATCCCGCCCCAGGACACGGTCGCTGTCATCACCTTCGAGATGAAGATCGGCGAGGTCCAGGGGGCGATGCGCGTCTGCATCCCGTACCCCAGCCTGGAGCCGATCATGGCCCGGATGAGTACCCAGCTCTACTTTGCCAACTCCCGTGAGCAGAGTGAGGCCCAATCCACCGAGCTGAAGCGCAACCTCGACAAGGTGGAGGTGCTGATGTCACTGGTGCTTGGCCACACCGACATCACAGTCCGGGATCTGCTAAACTTGCAAACAGGCGACGTCATTGGGCTGGACACGTTGGCAAATCAGGATTTGCCGATCATGGTCGAGCACGATGTCAAGTTCTACGGCCGTCCCGGCCTGCTGAACAACCGCATGGCTGCACAAATCACCACCGTGGTCTCCGAGGAGATAGGATAAGTCGCATGCCGCTTTCACAAGACCAAATCGATGCCCTGTTGGGCGGCGGTGGCGGTGCAGCTCCAGCCGGTGGCGGCCTGAGCCCGACCGAGATCGACGCGCTGGCCGAGCTGAGTACCCACGCTTTTGCCGCCGGCGCCACGGCTGCCTCGCAGGCCCTCGGCCGCAAGGTGGTCATCGCCACTCCGGCGATCAGCATCGTCACGATGGACGACCTGAAGCGCGAGTTTGCCTCGCCGCTGGTGATCATCAACGTCGCCTTCAACGTCGGCAGCAACCTCGACACGGCCCTGCTCCTGCGGGAGCGCGATGGGGCGATCATCTTCGACCTGCTGATGGGCCGGGACGGCAAGAATCCGGATCCTCAGGTGGGCGAGTTGCAGATCAGCGCCGTCGGCGAGATCATGAACCAGGTGATGGGCAATGCCGCCACGGCCTTGAGCCAGGCCGTCGGCAACAAGGTCGACGTCTCGCCGCCGACGACGGGTCTGAGCCGGATCGGCGATCCGGGCGCCCTGGTCCCGCCGTTCGAGGGTCCGACGCTCGTCAAAGTCGCCTTCCAGTTGCAGATGGAAGATCTACCGGATTCCGAGTTCATCCAGATCATGCCGTTGAGCAGCGCCCAGGGCCTGATCAATGCCGCCCAGAAGAAATCCGCCCCGCCCGTGGTGCAGGCCGCTCCGGCGCCTCAGATGGCTGCCCCGCAGCAGCAG
>JACMPN010000526.1 GCA_014377495.1 Candidatus Sericytochromatia bacterium | reverse complement strand
TGGGACATTTGAAGATAGCCCAGACGGTGCGTCTCGTCATGCTCGGTGTCGGTTTGACATCCGTGTTCGGTTGCTCTGCCAATGTACAAATCCAGGGAGGCGCCCTGCCTGTGACGGTCAATGGGATCACACGCCTTCAAACCGGGACGCCGGGCATAGGATCGTCGCAGCAAGGCCCGGCGAGGGACTCCCCGACCACGGCGCAACCGGCCGGTTCGACCGAGACCCAAACGCCCGGCTCGACCTCCACAAAACCGCCAGGTTCGGCGGTTGTTACGGCAGGGACCTTAGCACCGGTACGGGTACCAGTCCCGGTGACCGTTGCAACGTCGGGAGCAGTCTCGGTCCCCCAGGTACCGCTCTCACAGCCTGACCAACCGGCCGAAATTCCCGTCACGCTGGCGAGTGGTAGCCATTCCTATAGTGTCAGCGGCATCGGTCCCGAGTTTGGCGTCTTACTCGTAGACGATGTCGGCACGATCATCAGAGTGCTTGGCTATTATTCCGGTGAAGCAGGCAGACCCTTGGTTTTCTCGGGGACGGTGGAGATTCCTGCGTCAGGGCACTACTTCCTACGGGCCTGGAATGCCTTGGGACAGACGATGGATATCCAGATCAGTTAGTCCCGACGGTGCCTCTCGGCAAGCCCGTGTGGCAACTCGCCTCCAAGGGCGGAAGCGCCACGCTTGGATGGCGGCAT
Organism: Candidatus Sericytochromatia bacterium; assembly: GCA_014377495.1. GTDB lineage: Bacteria > Cyanobacteriota > Sericytochromatia > JACMPN01 > JACMPN01 > JACMPN01. The sequence continues at coordinate 4,478 of JACMPN010000526.1, read as the reverse complement.
ACCGGCAGTGCTGCATCGCTAGGGCCATCTCTAGGCCTTTTCGCCTGTCCCAGACAGAGGTTTGCCCAAAAATGTCCGCAGAACCAGCTCAGTTCGTGCATTACAGCGTTTCAATTATTGCAATATGTTGTACACTTCAAGCAATGTACTGCGATGCGAGGGACTGTTGGCTAACGAACTAACCACCATCAAGTCACTGCAGGCCGTCGATGCTTGGATTGACGTGATCAATGCCAACATCAACGGCGGCGTGCGCACGGCGTACAAGTCTAGCCGGTTGAAGTTTGGCGGGTCGAACGTCAACATCAGCCGGGGCGGCAACTCGGTCAGTGTGCCGCTGCAGTACGCCGAACCCGGCCTGATCACCTCCAACACCGTCATTGATTTTTCTCAGGGTGCGATCGTCAACAGTTCGTCATCGACGCATCTGGCGATCAAAGGCGAGGGGTTCTTCCTGCTCAATTCCCTGACCTATTCAGGGAACGACCACTTCTCGCGTGACGGTGAGTTTCATACGGATGCCAAGGGGTTTCTGTGTACCAACGATGGGCTATACCTGTTCGACCCATTCGTCGGGACGAACCCGCCGAGCTTTGTCGCCCTGATCTGGAATGACGTCGACCAACCGGGTGCGACTGCACCGGTGCCGCCGGCCGGTGCCCCATTTCCCGCCGTGACCCGACTGTCGGATCTCATCCTTTATGGCGGAGCGGGCCTGATCATCGTCCAAAACAAACCCGACCTGCGCTTCAGTCGGTATGGTTCGACGGTCTATGAGTTGCCGCCGGGCAGTCAAGTGAAAGTCGGCACCTCTGACGATGCCGCAGTCCTCAGCAAGAGCCTGGAAGCGTCGAACGCCTCCATGACCCAGTCGGTACCCGAATTGAGCTTGGCCCAGAAACTGTTTTCGGCGCTGACCAAAGTACTGCAGATCAGCCAGACGAATACCGACGCCATCCTGAACTTGGTCCGTTAGCGCCACCGGCCCGCCTGGCATCCCGCTGTTCCCCCTTTGATGGGGAGTCAGGCGTGTGCGCTGTCGTCAGGGGAGTCGGGGTATGCGTCTAGCTGATCGTTCAAACGATCGATCCCCCCACGGATCAGGTTGCCGTACCCATCGTCCGGCAATGTCTCGACGCATTGCCTGGCGAGCACGATGTGGGCCCGGGCGTTGGGCTGATCCCCCAGCTTGCGATAGTCGGCGGCCAGGTTCAGGTGCAGCGACGGATAAAAGGCCTTGAGCTGCAGCGACGCATGATGTGCTTTGACCCGGTCATCGGTCAGCGAGTCTGCTGCCGCCAACGCCCGGATGTCCCACATCAACTCGGCCTGGTGATCATCCTGCGCATCCGCCATATAGTGGGCCAGCGTGCAGCGGTGAAACGGATCGCCGTCTTTGGCAATCTCCACCCAGATGTCGGTGAACGCACTTCGGGCACCATCCCGATCGCCGCTTTGCAGCAGGGAGATCGCTGCCGTGATCCGTTCCATTGTCGGGTCCTGCTCAGGCACGTTCTCAGTCACGTTGTGGCTCCTTCGGCATCGTAGGCCCGTCTGTCCGAACCACCATGCTCGTCCAGTATGAGCCACAAAAAGGCCGGGAGCCATCTGGTTCCCGGCCTTTGAAACTGGTAGCGATAGATAAACGGGGCGTTTGTTCCAGTGGGGTCAGGGCGAGGTGATTTCGGTTCGGGTGCTGCGATCCCGTCCTACTGGAAGCTGAGCAGGTTCCGAGCCGAAAGCGCCCGCCATGGCCCTACTGCAACAAATGCCCTAGCTGCATTTGCTGTAGCCGCAACTATTGCAGGACATGCAGCCCTGTTCCATGGAGAGCGCCCCCCTGCACTCGGGGCAGGCCGGTCCGGCGATCAGCTTCAGGCCCTTGCCCAGATCGGTCAGGCTGGAGACGCCCTCTTCGACCATCTGGATCGACACGGCGATCGCGTCAGGGATCGAGTGGATGAAGCCCCCCTCGTTCAGCGTCGTCGACGCCTTGATCCCCCGCAGCTTCTCCTTGATCAGCCGGGTGCCCATGCCTTCCTTGAGCATCCCCGAGATGAGGATGCCGAGGGCCTCGCAGAGGCTGAACACGTCAGAACCACACTTGCCGGCGTTGATGAAGACTTCGCGGACACCCTGATCGTCCGTGTTGACGGTGATATACACCCGCTCGTCGCCGACCTGCCAGGAGTAGGTGTAGCCCTGCAGCATCTTCGGCCGGTTTCGGACCTTGACCACGGCCGGGACGACCGCCACCGGAGCCGTCTGGCTGGACGTCCCCGTGTTGCCGGTCGACAGGACTTGGTCGGTGCGGGAGCCGTCCCGGTAGACGGTGATGCCCTTGCAGTTCAGCTTGTAGGCCAACCAGTAGGTTTCACGCACGTCTTCCGGCGTCGCCTCGTAAGACATGTTGATCGTCTTGGAGACGGCCGACTGGGTGTGCTCCTGGAAAGCCGCCTGCATGCGCACATGCCACTCCGGCGAGATGTCATGGCTGGTCACGAAGACCTGCTTGACCTCGTCGGGGACGTCCGCCACGTGAGCCACCGAGCCCGTGGCTGCGATCTCGGCCATCAGCGACTCGCTGTAAAAGCCCTTTTCCTTGGCGACCTTCTCGAAGGCGGGATTGACGTCGATCATGTGCATGTTCGCCTGGAAGCGCTTGAAGCTGACGGCAAACAGGGGCTCGATGCCGCCGGAGCAACCGGCGATGATCGAGATCGTGCCCGTCGGGGCGATGGTCGTCACGGTGACATTGCGCATCGCCGGACGGCCCTGGTCCTTCCAGGTGCTGCGCTCGAAGTTCGGGAAGCTGCCCCGGTCCTGGCCGAGCGTGATGCTCTCCTGGTTGGCCGTCTCGTCGATGAACTTCATCAGCTTTTTGCCGAGGGCCACACCCTCTTTGCTGTTGTACGGCACGCCCAGCTCGATGATCGCATCCGCCCAGCCCATCACGCCCAAACCGATGCGCCGGTTGGCTTTGGTCTCCCGGGTGATCTCGGGGATCGGGTAGGTGTTGGCCTCGATGATGTCGTCGAGGAAGCGGGTGGTCAGACGGACCGTCTGCTCCAGATCCGACCAGTCGAAGTCGTTCTTGGCGGCGTTCAGGTGCTTGGCTACGTTGACGGAGCCGAGATTGCAGCTCTCATAGGGCGCCAGGGGCTGTTCGCCGCAGGGGTTCGTGCTTTCGATCGCCTGACCCTTGACCGGGTGGTCGTTATTGATCCGGTCGATGAAGACGATTCCCGGCTCGCCCGTCTGCCAGGCGTGGTTGTAGATCTTCTCGAAAATCTTGCGGGCCCGTTCCTTGCGGACCGGTTGTCCGTCACGGGGGTTGATGATGTCGTATTCGGCATCCTTTTCCACGGCATCCATGAAGGCTTCCGTCAGGGCGACGGAGATGTTGAAGTTGGTGATCTTGGTGATGTCGTCCTTGCAGGCGATGAACGTCTCGATGTCCGGATGATCGACACGCAGGATGCCCATGTTGGCGCCGCGGCGGGTGGAGCCCTGCTTGATCACTTCGGTGGCGCCGTTGAAGGCTTCCATGAAGCTGACGGGACCGGAGCTGACGCCCATGGTGGACCTGACGACGTCACCCGCAGGCCGCAACCGGCTAAAGGAGAACCCCGTGCCGCCGCCCGCCTTCTGGACCATGGCGGCGTGCTTCATCGTCTCGAAGATGCCAGCCATGTCGTCGGGCACGGGCAGAACGAAACAGGCGCTCAGCATGCCCAGCGGCCGACCGGCATTCATCAGGGTCGGGCTGTTCGGCATGAACTTGAGGTCGGCCATCAGCAAGTAGAACCGGCCGGTGAGTTCGTCGATCTCCTCAGTGGTTTTGCCGAAGGCAGCCTCGGCGCCGGCCACGGTTTTGGCGACCCGCAGGAACATCTCCTCAGGCGTTTCGATGACTTGCCCGTCGTCGCCTTTGACCAGATACCGCTTCTCCAGGACGCGACGTCCGTTGTCGGTCAGGGCGATGGGCTTTTTAAGTAGTGTCGAGAAGTGTTCCACCGACCATGGCTCCTATCACTGTGGATGAGGTTGGTTGCGTGAGGGTTTCGGCAATGCGGAGTCCGTGAGTTATCGAACATTTACCGACACTAGATGTAGCGTCGGCCTTGGGCGCAAATGCCTCTCTGACCCTAGGGGCAGGACAATCATAAGCCATGCCCGCCCCGCTCAGCAACAGGATTTCATCGAAATTGCTTTCGTGCCTTTAGCCATCCGATTATCAGCCTTTCGTCCTTGCCCAGACCCGAGCCCAGAGCGAGTCGCAGCACCACGTACGCACCCATTATCCCGTGATACCGGGTCATGCACCCCCTGCCCCTTTCACAGAGGTTTCTGGTCTGAGGGTTGAGACCGAGTAAGCGCGCTACTCAAGGACTGGACAGGGCTTGATCTATATAACCTGGCCTTAACCGGGGCCGCCTGCCACCGCACGATTCAAGAGGTTTTCCACTCGATCCAAG
>JACMPN010000525.1 GCA_014377495.1 Candidatus Sericytochromatia bacterium | reverse complement strand
TTATACCGCCATTGCCGCTCACTGGGTACCCGCCTGGCCAGTCACGGCCAAGGGTTGAGGGTCGGCGGGGGAAGCCGCTGCCAGCCGATTCGCCGGGGCGGGTTCGACAGGCGGCTGGTCGGGGTGCGGGGCCGGCAGGGCCCGCCCGAACCGTTACATCGGGAGCCTCTGGCTGTGGTGGATCAGGAAGGACTGCATCAGACTCTGGCCGATTCCGACTTTGGCGACGGCCCCGGGATGGACCCGGCCGCTGACGATGTCCTTGTGAAAGAAGCCCTGTTCGATGTCCTGGGCGAACGTGGGGGACGTGACGCCGAGGTTCACTTCCTGGTTGTGCCATTGCGAGCGGGCGCTGGCATTGGCAGAGCCGACACCAGACCAGACGCCGTCCACGGTGAGCATCTTGGCGTGGGCGAAGTAAGCGTGGCTGAAGCCCTGTTCCTTGTCCCGATCGGACTTGGGGGTCGTGTCGAAGGTGCGGACGGTGATCCCGGCGCCCTTCATCTCGTTGATCCGGGCGGAGTTGATCCAGTTGACGATGAAAATGTCGGTCTTCATCGGCACGACGACGACGACTTTGACGCCCCGGCGGGCGGCGGCCTTGAGGGTGTCGACAATCGGCTGGTCGATGAAGTAGGGGCTGCTCATGTAGACGTGGTCCTGGGCCTGATCGATGGCGGCCTTGAAGCCCCTGGCGATCTCGTGGTCCTCGGGGGTCGTCAGGTGGACAGCCACCGTGTCGTGGCCGATGACGGGCGCGTGCGTGGGGATCAGGGCCGTGGCATCGGTCGGGGCCTTGCCGCCGGACATTGTCCAGTTGCGGGCGAAGGCGGTGTAGAGGTCCTTGACGGCCGGGCCCTGCACGGTGGTCATCGAGTCGTGCCAGTACTTTTCGTAGGACTGGCCGATGTTCATCCCACCAACCATGCCTTCCTTGCCGTCGACGAGCAGGAGCTTGCGGTGAGTGGCCGAGGCGCTGGGGTGCAGGACGGGGTTCTTGAAGCCGTTGGTGAAGGAGATGACATTGATTCCGGCGGCCCGCATCTCGGCCAGCGGCTTGGGCGAGGTCTTGGCCATCAGGGCGTCGACCATGACGTTGACCCGTACGCCCCGCTTGACGGCGTCGATCAACTCTTTGCTGACGGTGGCACCGGTCTCGTTCGTTTCGAACATGTAGAAGTCCATGTCGATCGTCTTTTTCGCCGTCTGAATCATCCGGTGCAGCTGGGGGAAGGCTTCCCGGTCGACGTGCACCGCCACCTGGTTGCCGGTGGTGCTGGTGACGCCGGTGGCCTTGGCCACGGTGGCATCGAACCGTTGGTGGTACTGAGTGTCGTTGGCCAGGGTGACCCGGCGGGCAAGCAGGGGGCGATCGGCAGTGGTCAGCAGGACACTGGCACCGGGGACACGGCCGGTGGCGATGGCGACGACCTGTTGGTCAAGAGGGTTGGCAAATTCGCTGATCAGGGCGGAGACGGCCGCGTCGGCGGGGCGTCCGGCCTGGCGGGTGGCCAGAGTCCGCAATTCGGCACCGGACAGTTGGCCGTCGTTTTGGACATACGCACCGGCCAGTGCCCGCTGAGATAAACGAACCAAGGGAACCATGTTGCCTCTCCCACCCGTGTTGATACGGGGGTTATCGGCAAAGATGGCCGAAACGTTGCATCAAGGTTCGTTTAAGCCTGGTGCAGCGCCGGGCTGCTGTTGGGTCCCAACAAAAAGCCCAAACCGTCCGGTCGGACGGTTTGGGCGGGCTTGCTTCCGGTGGTTCAGGGTGCTCTGGATGCAGGATGGTTCCCAACGACAGGTCCGTCATGGACCTGAGGCCGGGTGCGGCCTGCCATGGACCGCCAGAAGCAAGCCCTTACGAAACCAGCGTGTTGGCGTGTTCGACCCAAGCGGTGAGTTCGTCGATGTTTGGCAGGGCCACGCTGGGAGTCTGCCGTTTGTTGAATTCGAGCAGCTTGCGCAGGATGGCTTCCGGACGGGCAACGGCCAAGTCCTCGATCGTCTCGATACCGGCCACTTCGAGCAGGCGGATCATCGGCATGGACAGTGCCGGCGGTCCGTCGATCCGCATCAGGTCCGCCTTGTTCAGCCAGTCCGTCAGCTGGCGGACGCCGATCCCGGTGCGGCGGGCGATGTCCTGACGCCCCAATTGACTGCGACCAATTTTCAGCAGATCCACCCGTGACCGGATGCCGATGCCTTCCAGCTTCCGCACCTTTAACGGGCTGATGTTGTCGATGATGAGCAGGTCGGAGACCAACTCGTCACCGTAGAGCTCCATGGATCCCCTTGTCAATGTGCCCACGTTCGTTACCTCACCGACCCAGTCCACCGGCTCTACGAGTACGGGCGTCACCCCGCTCGGTCCGCCAGCCGCCGCGACCGCGATACTTGCGGTGGCGGGCACATCGGACGTCTTGTGCCAGTATGCTTGGGCCAAAAAGACCATGACTAATGCCAGTCCAACACCGATCGCCATCAGGGGCACTGGCAGAGTCGACGAACTTGCACTGCCCTCACCGTGCATCCAGCGGACGAGGGGGGCGGTGAAGGATGCCCCTTGGGGAGTGAGTAACAGGGCACCGGCCGACATGGCGACCATTGCACTGATGAGCACCCCTGCCGGCGCCGCCTGTGGGCTCGCCGTCACGGTGGCCATGCCGC
>JACMPN010000524.1 GCA_014377495.1 Candidatus Sericytochromatia bacterium | reverse complement strand
GCCGGCCTGTCGCTCGGACAGATCAGCTGGCTCGTTGCCCTTTACCCCGCCACATGGGGTGTCACCCAGCTCGTCACGGGCGCCTGGTCCGATCGCGTTGGCCGGAAGTGGTTGATCGCCTCAGGCATGGCCGTCCAAGCCGTCGGCATCGCCGTCATGGCCGTATGGCCGAGGCTGGGCGTGTTCGTCGCAGGATCGGTGCTCCTCGGCGTGGGGACGGCCATGGTCTACCCGACGCTACTTGCGGCGATCGGTGATGTCGTACATCCGTCCTGGCGGGCTTCATCGATCGGTGTCTATCGCCTCTGGCGGGATGCCGGCTACGCCTTTGGCGCCATCATCGCCGGGGTGGTGGCCGACCGGCTGGGCCTTGGGTGGGCCTTGGGCGTCGTGGCGATCATCACCCTGATCTCGGGCCTCGTCGTCGCCGTACGGATGCGCGAGACCCTGAAACTGGTCCCGTCTCTGGCCGGTGTCGATCCGGCTCCTGCGGCTATCGGTGGGCACGGGCTTCCACCCAACGGTAAAGCACCGGCAGCAGGAACAGGGTCAGGGCCGTCGAGCTGATCAGCCCGCCAATCACCACGGTCGCCAGCGGCTTGGGGATCTCGGCCCCGACGCCCGTCGCCAGGGCCATGGGGATAAAGCCCAGGCTGGCGACCAAGGCTGTCATCAGCACCGGCCGGAAGCGATCCTCCGCCCCGGTCCTGACCGCTTCGTCCAAGTCCATGCCCTCCTGGCGCAAGGCATTAAACCGCGAAACCATGATCACGCCGTTTTGGACCGAGACACCGAACAGGGCGATGAAGCCGATCAACGCCGCCACCGACAAGTGCAGGCCCGTCACGGTCAAAGCGGCGATGCCGCCGATCAGGGCAAACGGCAGGTTGAGGATGATCAAGCCGGCATGGCGGAATGAATTGAACGTGGCGTACAGCAGGAAGAAGATCAGGACGATGACCAGCGGGACGACGATCGCCAGCCGTTGTGTCGCTCGGGCCTGGTTTTCAGCCTGCCCGCCCCAAGTGACGAAGTAGCCTGCCGGCATGACGACCTGCCGGGCGATCTTCGCCTTTGCCTCACTGACAAAGCCACCGATGTCCCGGCCCCGCACATTGCAGGAGACGATTTGACGGCGCAGGCCGTTTTCGCGACTGATCTCCGCCGTCCCCTCGACGTCCTGGATGCGGGTCAGGCGTTTCAGGGCGATGCGTCCGCCGCCCGGCGCCGGCACTTCGATATTGCCGATGGCCTCGGCGTCTTGCCGGGCCTCCGGCTGATAACGGACCGTCACGTCGAATCGACGGGGCCCGTCGATCACCTGGGTGGCGGTCTTGCCGCCGACCGCCATCTGGATCACGTCCTGCACGGTCCGAATGCTGATGCCGTATCGGGCCGCCGCTTCCGGCAGGACCACCACCTGCAGTTGCGGCTGACCGACGAGTTGGGCGCTGCTCAGATCACCCACGCCGTCGATCGTCCCCATGACTTTTTGGATGGCGTTGCCCAGCCGTTGCAGTTCCTGCAGGTCGTCGCCGAAGACCTTGACGGCGATCTGGGCTTTGGCTCCGGACATGAGATCGTCGATCATATCGGCGATCGGTTGCGTGAAGGTGAACGCCGCCCCGGGGATCGGCTTGACGGCCTCACTCATCGCCTCGACGAGCGCCTCTTTGGATTTGAAGCGCCACGTTTCGCGGGGCTTGAGCTTGATCTCGGTGTGGGCGATCTGGAAACCCTCAGGGTCGAAACCGCCCTCGGCCCGCCCGGTCCGGCTGACCACCGTCTCGACCTCGGGGAATTGCCGTACGGCCCGTTCGATCTTCAAGACCAGATGACGCGACTCGGCCAGGGAAATGCTTGGCAGCTTCACCGAGCGCAGGAGGATGGCCCCTTCGTCAAGTTCCGGCATGAACTCCGAACCCAGAAAGGGGACAAGCACCAGGGCACCGGCCAGCAGGATGCCAGCAGCCCCGATGGTCCGCCAGCGGTGGTCCATCGTCAGTGCCAGCCCCCGCACGTACCGGGCCTTGAGCCAGCCAAACCAGCGGTTCTCCCGCTCATGGACCGGGCCCCGCAGCAACAGCGAGCAGAGCACAGGCACCAGGGTCAAGGCGCAGAGCAGCGAGCCGAACAGGGCAAACGACACGGTAAAGGCCATCGGTGCGAAGAACTTGCCCTCGATGCCCTGCAACGACATCAGTGGCAGGTAAACGAGGATGATGATGGCGATGGCGAAGAGGATCGGCCGGCCGACTTCCTTGGCCGCAGCCAGGACGATCTCGTCGGTCGATCGGGGATCGTCTGCCTGGCGGTGGGCCAGACGGCTGAAGATGTTTTCGACCATGACCACCGAACCGTCGACGATCATCCCGAAATCGATCGCTCCCAAGGTCATCAGGTTGGCCGAGAAGCCGAAGCGCTCCATCATGATGAAAGCGAAGAGCAGCGACAGGGGGATGGTCACGGCGACGAGCAGGCCGGCCCTGAGGTTGCCCAGGAAGACGACGAGGACGACCACGACCAGGATGCCCCCTTCGAGCAGGGATTTGCCGACCGTATGGATGGTCTTGCCGATCAGTTCGGTTTGATCGTAGTAGGTCACCAGCTTCACGCCTGGGGGCAATGAGCGGTTGATTTCGTCCAGCTTTTCCTGGACCCGGGCCATGACGGTGCGCGTGCTTTCACCCTTGCGTTGCAGCACGACACCCGAGGTCAGCTCCGTGGCCTCCCCGTTCTTCGTCAGGGTCCCGACCTGGGCGGCCGAGCCGATGACGACCTCGGCCACGTCCCGGACTAGGACGGGCGTGCCGCCCCGGGCTTCCAGGGCGATGCTGCCGATGTCCGCTTCGTTTTTCACCAAGCCGATGCCCCGGACCAGATAGGCTTCGGACCCCCGGTTCACGACGCCCGCCCCGACGTTTGCGTTGTTGGCGGCCACGGCGTCGTAGACCTGGGCCAGGGTGGCGCCGAATTTCTTCAGGCGGTCGGGATCGATGCGGACCTGATACTCCTTGCTCAGGCCGCCAAAGGTGATCACGTCGGCCACGCCCGGCACGGTCTTGAGCTGGCGTTTGACAAGGAAGTTCTGCAGGGTGTGCAGGTCCTTGGGGTCATAGCCGGGTGGGCCTTCCAGCGTGTAGCGGTAGATGGTGCCGATGCCCACGGTGACCGGCCCCATGGTCGGGCTGCCGAGGCTCGCCGTGAGCTGGCCCGCCAGCTCGTTGAGCCGCTCCTGGACCTGCTGCCGGGCAAAGTAGATATCCACCCCGTCTTCAAAGACGACGGTCACCTGGGACAGGCCGGCCATCGACACGGAGCGCACGTTCTGCACTCGGGGAATGCCGTTCATGACGCTTTCCACGGGGACCGTGGCGAGGTTTTCCACCTCTTCCGGCGCCATGCCCCGGGCTTCGGTGACGACCTGGACCTGGACGTTGGTGATGTCGGGAAAGGCGTCGATCGGCAGCTGCAGCATCGCCGTCAGCCCCCAGGCCACGAAGGCGAGGCCAACCAGGAGCACGAGCAGCCGTTGTTTGAGGACGACGTCGAGAATGCGGTCGATCATCGCCGGCTATTCCTCCAACTCGGACTTGAGCAGCTCGCTCTTGAGCCAGTAAGCCCCGGCCACGACGACCGTCTCACCGGGCTTCAGGCCCTTTTCAATGGCCACTTTGTCCGCCGCACGGGTGCCCGTCACGACGTTCCGCCGGGCGAACCGGCCCTGTCCCAGGGCCACAAAGACCACGGGCTTCTGGCCCACCGTCTGCACGGCCGCCGCCGGCACGGCGACGGTCCGGACCTCGCCTACGGCGATGCTGCCGGTGATGAACATGCCGGGTTTCAGAGCGCCGTCACCATTGGCGACGTTGCCACGGACCTGCAGCTTGCGCGTCGCGGGATCGACGATGTCGCTCACCGTCGTCACCGTCCCGGCAAATGACCGCCCTGGCAGGGCGTCAGTCGCAAACGACAGGCGTGTCCCGGGCGTGATCGCCTGGATCTGTCCGTCCGACACGTCGAGAACGGCAGTCAGCTTGCGGGTGTCCACCACCTTGAAGAGGGCGGCGTTCTGGTCGACGGCCTGGCCCCGGGTGACGTCCCGCGAGGCGATGCGGCCCTGGATCGGCGACAGGATCGGGATGCGCCCGTCAGACCCGTCGAGGGCGCCTCCCAGGAGCCGGATGCGTTGGGCGCTGGACTGCATGATCTGCCGGGCTTTGGCCTGTTCACCGAGCAGGACGCCCGTCTGTGCATCCCGCTGCAGCACGTCGGCCTCGGTAAGGGCCAGTTCGTGTTGGCGCACGGCACCCTGTGCCGTTTCGAGATCCTGCCGGGAGACGATGCCTTCTTTGTAAAGGGCCTCCGCCCGGGCGAGTTGACGCCGACTGGCGGCGACCCTGGCCTGGGCCTGCTTTTGGGCGACCCCGCTCAGGTCCCGCTGGCGCTGCAGTGCGGCAAGGCTCTGCCGTTCGCTGATCACGCTCTCGTGGTACTGCGCCTGTGCCTGGGCCAGATCGAGGCTGGAGATTTCGGCCAGCCGTTGCCCTGCCTGCACCGTGTCGCCCACCTGGGCTGCGAGCAGGCGGACCTCGCCGCCGGCCCGGGTCGTGACGATGACGAGGGCATCACCCTGTGGCTGCAGGTGACCCGGGAACGTCACCGACTGCGCCATCAGCGTCTCGGTCGCCACGGCCGTCTGGATGCCGCCCTGGCGCAGGGTTTCGGCCGAAAAGGTCATCACCCCCGACCTGGCCTCGGCATCCGAAGCAGCCGCCGGAGGCGGATCGGCGGTCTTGTCCGCCCTGCAGCCGGCGAGCGGATACCCGGTCATCAGCACCAGGACCGGCACCAGGCGGACCAGGCGCCGAAATGGAAACAGTCGCAGGGTCATTTGGTGCCACCTGTCGTCGTGTCAAGGTCCGGAGTGGCTACGCCAAGCGCCCAGGCCAGCTCGGCCTCGGCGCGGACGACCTCCGCTTTGGCATTGAGTTGGGCGTGAGGGACGTTGTGCGCCGCTTCCTGGGCATCCAGCACTTCAAAGAGCGTGTAAGCGCCAGCTTCATAGCCGATCTGGGCTTTGTGGGCGAGTTGCTGCATGCGGTCGGTGACGCCACGCTGATAGGCCTCAAGTCCCCGCTGCGCTCCCCGCAACCGGTGTTCGGCCACGGCGATCTCGGTCGTCACCCGCACCGTCTCGGCCCTGAACAGTGCCTGCCGCTCTGTCGCCAGGGCTTCGGCCTCCTGCTGGGCCCCGGAGATCGAGCCGAAATCAAGGAGGGGAAACTGCAGGGCGGCACGGACCCCCATGTCGGCGGCCAGATCGAAGATCCGGGACCGCCGTCCATAGACGACCAGGTCAGGCCAACGTCCCGCCCCCACGGCTCGGGCCTCGAACTGCTGCGCCTGCATCCGCGCCGTCAGTGCTGCCAACTCGGGTCGCCGTTGCAGCACGTCGCTTCGCAGGTCCAGACTGGCATCTGTCGCCGGTCCGACGACAAAATCGGGACGGGCCTGCAGTGGGGTATCCATTGGCAGGCCAAGGAGGGCTGCCAATCGGGTGGCGGCGACGATGCGGGCCGTCTCCGCCTGCTGGAGCCGCTGCAGGCCGCGCAGCAACTCCACCTCCGCCCGCATGGCCGCTGTCTTGGCCGCCTGCCCTTGCTCCACCTTCCGATCGACCGCCTCCTTGAGTCTCCGGGTGCGGGCGGTATCCTCCTGGTTGAACTCCAGCTGGGCATCCGCCAGTTGCAGGTCCACGTACGTCAGGGAAACCTCACGCACGAGGTCGTTGGCGGTGGTCCGCATGTCGGCCTCGGCGGCGGCAAGGACCCGGATTGCGGCCTGGCGTTTTAGCGACCGCTGCTGACTGACATCGAACGTCTGCGTCAGGATGATGTCCTCATCCCGGGATCCCACGTTGGTGCCGCCGGCGCTGAAACCGATGTCCAGCAAAGGATTTGCCAACCATCCCAACGACCGGACCCGGCCACGGGCCGCAGCCATCCGGCTTTGGCTGGCCTCGAGTTTGGGACTGATCCTGAGTGCCAGTGCGACGGCGGCGACCAGAGTCATCGCCGTCGCATCGGAAACGGACGTCACGGCAGGCGACTGAGCCACTGCGTGTGGCAGAACCGCAGCGGGGGAGGTCTGAGCCAGGCAGGCGACCAGCACGACGGCAGAGGCGACGGCAAAACGGGGCATGGGGACGGACAATTCGCTTTCTGCAAAGACGGGTACGTTGGCGACACGGCAAATTACTACCGTTGATAGTTTCCAGGCAGCATAGCCTAGGGGTGCAGGACCTGCAACACGTAATCCAAGCCCGCATGCAGCGTGGCGACCTGCCATGCCCCAAGGAGCAAGAGGGCCAGGGGCCACCATTGCAGCCACCGCTGCCAGGCACGGGCGGTGGGGGGGGCCAGCAACACCCGGACCCGGGTTTCCAGACCTGCCGATCCGTGGAACGCCACTTCCAGCGGTAGGGTGCCGTCTGCGGGACCCACCTGGGTGATCCGCCGCTGAAAATGGACGAGAGCCTCTGCCACGGCCACGCTGGAGCCGACGTGTCGGGCAGCAGCCGTATCACAGGCGACTTCAACGGCAAGCGCCCAGTCACGGAAGGCCCGGCGGCCCAAGCCGGGCAGATGGCCGAGAAGCGCCAGGTGACCGATGATCCGCCACAGGTTGTCCCTGCGGGTCACGTGGGCCAGTTCGTGAGCGACCATTGCCTGCACGTCCCGCTCGGCCAGGCCATCGAGCACAGCCGTCGAGACGACGAGATGCGGCCGCAGAATGCCGTGCACGAAGCAGATCGGCAGACTGAAATCCACGACGTTGACCTTGCCGGGCCAATCCAGGCCAGACGCTGTCAGCATCTGGCGGATCGCCGCTTCGCCATGGGGCATGCCGACTTTTTCCAGGAGCCTGAGACGGCCACGTGTGTGGCCCCACTGAAAGGCGCTCCACACGACAAGGCTGGCGCAGATGGCCAGGATCGTCAGGACGACGGCGTCATGGGCTGTCCCCTCATGACCGAGACCCGCAGCATGAAAGAGCGGGTGGCCAGCGCCATGGTGAGCGACAAACGGGAAGCCAGACCCAAAGCCAACGACGAGGGTCAGGCCTGCCGCCACCGGCGGGAGCAACAGGCGTCGCTGCCGGGCCCGGACGCGTAACGACGCATCGCCGACCGGTACCGGCATCACGGCTACGACGAGTGACAGCCCATACGAGATCAGGAAAAAGAGCGTCATCAGGTCGAGCCACGGACCCAGTGACATTACCCCTCTGCCTGTTTACGCGCTGCGATCAGGCGCTCAAGGTCATGCAAGGTATGGTCGTCGTCGCCGGCATAGTCGAGAAACCCAGACAGCAGCGCTTCTCGGGAGGCGCTGGGAATGCCCGCCAGGACGGAGGCGACCAGGCGGCGCTCATGGGTTTGCCGATCCACGATCGCCCGGTAGACGAACGCATGGCCCTGTTTTTCACGGGCCAACAGGCCCTTTTTGTGGAGGCGATCCAGGGTCGTCATGATCGTCGTGTAGGCCAGGTTGCGCTCGGCAATTGACTGACAGACATCCCGGACGGTGGCGGACGTCTCCCGCCACAGGACTTCCATCACCGCCTGCTCCAGGTCGCCGAGCGGACGCAGGGTGTTGCCTGACACGTGGAATTTCCCCCTGAAACGGTTGCAGCGGCGTTGCCAGCATAGGCAGACCGTCTACTAGCGTCAATCGTTTTTTGCCGGGACCTCGGTCAGGTTGGCAGGCCACGGCCATGACCGCCATCCCGCTCCGTAGAAACCCCGCTGGCGCCAAACGCGATACTTTGTCATAAATGACCATGAAGTATCTTTACCGGGACGGATCGGCTGGCACGGGCGCCGGTGCGTCACCGCTTGGAGGCCCCTGATGACGACGACCACGACAAGCGCCATGAAATTGGACTATTCGACGGATTCGGGCAAGAGCTTCGACGCTGCGGTGGCTGCCGTCGAGGCCGAGGCGGCCGCCCACGGGTTCCGGGTGCTGTACGTGCATGATGTGACGGCCACGCTCGCCGGCAAGGGGTTTGTCCGCGAGCCTTACAAGATCATCGAGATCTGCCAGGCCGGCACCGCTCACGAGGCCCTCCAAAAGGATAACTTGGTCGGCTTGATGATGCCGTGCAAAATCAACGTCTTTACCGATGCCGGCCAGACACGGATCAGTGCCCTCCGTCCCGCCCTGATCGCCACGTTCTTCCCTGGGGTCGGCCTGGAGGACTTGGCCGCCCAAGTCGACCGGGACGTCATCGCCATCGTGGATGCAGCCCGCTGACCGGCAGCAGTCCTGACCGGCAAATGGCCGCAATCACCCGTGAAAGAGCGTCACCGATGGAAACCTTCCTGTATCACCCGATCGCCGTCCATTTCCCCGTCGTTCTCCTGCTTGGCGCCACGTTCCTGCTGATCCTGCTCGTTGCCGGTCGGCCGGTGGCGACGTTGACCTCGTGGGTCCTGGGTCTCGGCACGTTCGGCGCCTGGGTGGCGCTTTACACGGGCGGCCTGGCTGAGGACCATGCGGAGGACGTGTGGCACATCCCCGAGTCGTTGATCGAGGCCCACGAACAGGGCGCCCAGATCACGCTGGCGCTGTTCATCAGCGCCTTTCTGGTGCTGACGCTGGGGCGGCGCTTTCAAAAGCGGGCTTTGTACGTCTTGACCCTGACGATCGCCCTGGCGGGGTCGGCGGCCCTGATCTACACCAGCGACTTGGGGGGCGGCATCGTCTACAAAAACGCCATACCGGCGGGTTCAAACACGACAGCCCGGCCGGTTGGGGGCAAGGACCGTTGATTGCCGACAAGCCCCAATGGGCGTGCAGGTCATGATGCACTTCGTCGGCATGGCAAAATCGCCGGAAGCAGCCGCCCGGTCCTCTGTCTCCTGAGACGCCGCCCACGAGTTGCAACCCCGCCAGAGACGCATTGAACCCGGCATGGTCTGCGTGCTGCTTGGTGCGTGGCTCGTGATCGAGCTGTCGATCCTGCGCAGCCACCGCAGCGGACAAACGGGCGCTCGTCAGCAGGGGGGGGCTGCGTTGTCCGTCGCCTCGCCGGGTCCGGCGCCGTCGGGCATGCGAGCCACGAGCACCGGCCAGCGGGAGGCTTTCAATACCCCGCAAAGGGTGAGCGCCCGGCCAGGGGCCAGGCTACCGCGCCAACCGAGCACGATCAGGTCTGGCGGGTGCTCGGCCGCCCGCTGCAGGATGGCGTCGTGCGGCGGCCCCGGCAGGACGTGCAGTTGGGTCGGCACGTGGGGCCCCGGTGACGCCGCACAATCACAGAACCGATAGGTGAACTCGCGGCGCCAGGATGGCCAATCGTAGTGCGGCCGATCCACGAATCGCGGCACGGTCATCGTGCCAGCCTCGGCGTACGTCGCCCCGACCGCAGCGACATGCAGGGTCTCGATCGTGAGATGCAGGGATCGGGCGAACACCTGCGCCAGCGGGAAAACGGCGGAGGTCGTCGGGGTCCCGTCCATCGGCAGCAGCAGCCGACCGCGAGCGCCCAACGGCCTGGCCATCCGGCTCGGCACGAAGAGCAGCGGGCACGGTGCCTGAGCCAGGACCTGCTCACGGGTCTCCCCCAGGCCGTCATGACCTTCAGGCAGCGACAGGACGATCAATCGGGCCTGCAGGGAAAGGCCCGCCCGGAGGATGGCCTCGGTCGGTTCACCCCTCACCGGCAGCACCGTGAATCCGGCGAGCGCAGGCTCGGCGATCCCCAATCGGGCGGCAACCTCCGCCGGTGCGATGGCGTCGGCGGCGGCATGGATCAGTGTCGCATCGGCCTGCTGGGCCGCCATCAGGATACGGGTGGTCGCCAGAGCGGTTTCGACAAACGGCCCGCGCCTGACGGCGACCGTGATCGGTCCCTCACATTCTGCTTGCATGGCCGCATCTCCCCATCAGGCTGCCTCCAGCCATTGCCAACGGTCGTCCCGCTTCACGGCCCGATAGGACCCAGGCGCCAGAGTCCGGGCCGGGCTACCGTCCAGGTGCACGCCGAAAGTCCCTGTGCCCTCGATGGTCACGTCCAGCTCAGCCGCACGGAGCCGGAGCCGGGTCTGCCAGGTGCGGTACCGGAAAGGGACCTCCAGCTCCGCCCACGCTGGCGGCAGGCGGGGATCGAGGGCCAGGCCGTTTTGACTCAGGCGCCACCCGGCAAAGCCGAAAACGATCAGGTGCCACAAGCTGGCGAGGGCCGCCACGTGCACGCCATCGGCCGTGCTGTGGGCCTCACTGCCAAGGTCGATGTCGGCGGTCAGGTCAAAGTAGCGCTTTGCCTTGTCGACGTCGCCCAACCGCGCGGCCAGGGCCCCGTAGATGCCAGGGCTCAAGGTGCTGTCGTGCGCCGTACGGGGCTCATAGAAGGCAAAATTGGCTGCCCGCGCGTCTGCCGCAAAGTGATCCCAGAGGACATGCAGCAGCATGACGACGTCCGCCTGCTTGATCACTTGGCTGCCGGCGACGACGTCCGGGCCGAGGAGCATGTCGGCAGGTCCAATCCGCTGATCCAGCGGCGGCAGCTCGATCGGCGTCAGCTGGAAGTAGCCGGCGAACTGCTCCAACAAGCCTGTGGCAGGGTCCAGCCCTGTCACCAGAGTATTGGCGGCGGCTAGCCACTGGTCGGGTTCGTCCGCCTGCCAGCCCAGTTGTGCGGCGATCGCAAGCCATGTGGCGGGCCACGCTTGCGCAGCCGTCCGGACGACCTCTGCTGCCCGCCGCAGGACCCATTGCGCCATGACGTTGGTGTAGGCATTGTCGTCCACATCGACGTGGTACTCATCGGGCCCGATCACGTGGCGGATGTGGGACTGCCCATCGTCGCCAGGCAAGGCCCGGCTCGCCCAGAAGCGAGCCACCTCCACCATGATTTCGGTTCCCGCCTGCTGCATGAAGGCGTCCTCGCCGGTCGCTGTCCAGTACTGCCACACGGCAAACGCCACGTCGGCGGCGATGTGGTGCTCCATGAGGCCCGTCAGGATCGGGATGACGTTGCCGAGCGGGCCGATGACCTGCGAGGGCGTGATGTCCGCACCGGTGTCAGCCGATTCCCAGGCGTGGAGTGCGCCGCGATACCCCATGGACCGGGCCCGCTCCCGGGCCGCCGGCAGCGTATGGTAGCGATACATCAACAACGCCCGGGCCATGGCTGGGTGCGTATGCTGAAACACCGGCACCACGTAGATCTCCGTATCCCAGAACACGTGGCCGAGATACCCTTCGCCGCTCAGGGCCCGGGCCCCGATGGACAAGCGCTCATCCTCGGGGTTGGCGGCAGCAAACAGGTGATAAAGCGCAAACCGGATCGCCTGTTGCGCCGTGGGATCCCCCTCAATCCGGATGTCGGCCTCCCGCCACAGGGAGGCCCAGGCCCCGACGTGGGCCTGCTCTGCCTCAAGGGCACAGGCCGCAGTGGGCATCGTCACGCTGGCCAAGGCCGCCGACTCGGGCCCCGGCGTGTCGCGTGAGGCGTAGACGACCACCTGCCGCTGATGCTCATAACCACAGCCCAAGGCCACCTCCGCCGGGATGCGCTCGCACACGAACTCAGGGCCCGTCTCGATGGTCACCTCCGGGCCACGGGCTGTGGCAAAGGCGATCACCGGGCTGCCTCCCAGCGCACTCATCGTCAGGCTCGTGGCCGGTTGCGCACCCACAGCCACGGACCTCAAATGGTCACTGCCGCTGAGGTTGCGCACCTGCCCGTCGAGGCCCGTGACGATGACCAGCGAGCCAACGTAGTTTTCCGGACGGACGAACAGGCGCTGGATGAGGCAGTGGCGATCGGCCAACGAGGCCCAACGGACTTCGTGCAGGCGCGTGATCCGGCCGGCGGCCGAGCGGTGACGCCACACCCGGTGCAGCACGCCCCGGCGCAGGTCCAGCGTCCGCTGATGGAGCAGCACATCGCCGTCCATCAGGGACATCGGCTCACCGGCAACGAGCAGGCTAAGCTTGCGCCAGTCCTGGCAGACGACCAGTTCCGGCAGTCCGCTGACCCCAGCAGCGAAGATGCCAGCGACGAACGAGGCGGGCCGGGCCCCGTTGTCGCTCTCGGCCAGGGCGCTGCGGCAGCCCAAATAGCCATTGGCGATCGCCAGGCGGGCCTCCACCTCGTGCTCCACGAGTGGATCGAATCCCAGCGCCGTGACGGTCCAGGTGGCATCGAGTGTCGGCAGGTAAATGGACGGTAGACCGGCCGATTGGCGGGACGCCTGATCAGTCATCAATGCCAGAAAGCGGGTGGGGCCACCGGGAAGGTAGATCACGCCGCCTGGCAACCCCTCCGGCTCCACGCCGACCGAGACGAACGTGGCACCAGTGGCTTCCGGGACCATCGT